>CADBLW010000094.1 GCA_902795625.1 uncultured Lachnospiraceae bacterium
ATAGCACATTTTCCGGATCATAACACGGAAAATGTCAGCATTTTATCAGCATTTTCCTTTGAAATCCGTCTGCTTTCTCGCGTCCAGGATCGGCGCGTACCGAACACGGAACCGCGGCAGCGCCGTCAGCGTGCGGTAGTAATTGACATCGCCGTCCGGAAGGGACAGATCATTTTCCCCGGAAGCCGGCGGAGCAACGATCGTGACAACGACCTCGGACTCCTCTTTCGCACAGCCGCATTCCTCAGAACCGAACCACGCGCTGCTCATGTCGATGCAGCGGACGCCGGGCTTTTTGTAGAACCAGGTGCCGTTCACCTCGAGCATGAGATTTTCCTCCGCAAGCTCACCGTCGAAGTACGCCTCGAAGAACAGCGGTCTGCCTTCCACAGCCACGGGAACGCTCAGCCCCTCGAAGTCCTCCGCACCGCCGAACCTTAGCGTCACAGGGCATTTGGCCGCGGCGGTGCGCTTTCTCGACGGCTGGAAGAACGGATCCTGAATGATGTCGCGGTACACGGCGAGAACCGGCTGCTCGATGCCGTTGTCCGCGTTGTTCGGATCCTCGATCTCCAGTCCCAGCCTTCCGCGGTCGCGGAACTGATACATTGTAAAGCCTGAGAGCCAGTGCTCACGGTCCTCCTTCAGACGGTCGCAGAAACGCTTCATCTTCTCCGCCTGGTAGTACGGTCCGGTCACGTCACCGTCCGCGTTCAGCTCGGACATGACCATGGGCTTCTTCACGCCGTCGTTCATCGCGATATACCGGCGGAAGCTCTTCTTGGCAAGCTTGTAAATATCATCCGTATCGTAGTCCGCGGCAGATCTCGCGTCCTCGCAAACATCGTTCGGCCACCCCCAGTGGAGTGCCAGGTAACGGTCGACCGACACGATATCGGCGGCCTTCGCTGCATCCGTGAAGATGTCCTCCATCACCATTTTCCGCTCTGAAAGGTCCTTGCAGCCGTCGAGGCACAGCACGACCTTGCAGTTCGGCGCCTCCCTGTGGAACACGCCGCAGGCGCGCACGAAAAATGCCGCAACCTCCTCGTAGGTTGCTCTCTTGTTGAAGGAGAACCAGCTGCCCGTCGCCTCGTGGTTGATGCGCACCGTGACGCGGCCGAAGGGACGCAGGTCCCGGGCCACCGAAGCGATGTGCTCGTCCGAGAGGAACGGATCCATCGTGAGCGTCAGGCACACATCCTGCCCGTGACGGCGGATGTCTCGCATCTGCTCGAACACAGGCCCCGTCGTGTTGCCGCCTAAGCCCCCCGTATACGGAAAATAATCGTCGTACGGATAGTCCCACGCGAACGCCGCGTCATGGGCGTGAGCCACGCTTGCACGCTGCGGCCAGCCCTTGTCATTCGGGTAGTAACAGTACATCAGATTGATGGCACGGTGCGGGCGGCGAAGCTTCGTCAGGATATAATCCTGATTGACGTACTCGCCTCTCTCGCTGCCGTCACACAGGTCCACGGCACAGGTTGCCGGACCGAAGAGAACCTTGAACGGTTTTCTCATGGTACACCTCTTTCCTCTTATTCCGGGACAGTTCCCCGGTGATTACGTGTAATTATGTAATAATTCTATCGTCCCCGGATCGCGTCGATCGGTCTCTTCCGCGCGAACGCGAACACCGGAAGGAAGGTCGCGAGCAGCGCGGTACCGAGGGATACCCCCGCAATCAGCAGGATCTGCTTCAGCCCGAACTGCAGCAGGCTGACGTGGAAGGTCCGGATCAGGAACCAGTTCGCGGCACCGGTAAGAACCGCTGTCAGGATCGATGCGCATACCGTGCAGATCAGTGCGATGGCGCAGCTCTCCGACCCGAAGATCCGGTATACATCCGCGCCCCTGGAACCGATGGCGCGCAGGATACCTACCTCATGCTTCTTGTACAGAATACTGTTCGCGATAAAGCTGGTCATCAGCAGTGCCGCGAACACTGCGAAGAAAATGCCGATGCCGATCAGGACCTTGCCTGTCAG
The DNA here is from genome assembly GCA_902795625.1 of uncultured Lachnospiraceae bacterium. Lineage (GTDB taxonomy): Bacteria > Bacillota > Clostridia > Lachnospirales > Lachnospiraceae > ISDg. The sequence continues at coordinate 1,992 of CADBLW010000094.1, forward strand.
ATTCATTGCAATATCCGCGTAGTCGATCTCCACGTTGTATTTTGTCTTCATCTGGAACCGGATCCCGTCGATACCCTCGTGGGTGTATTTTACGAAATCGTACAGCTCCTTTCGATCCGTGGGAAGAATGACCATCGCGCCGCCGTAGGGCTGGTTAACTTTTCCGATGTATTTCTCTAAAGCCGCCGGCTCCCCGACGAAAGCACAGCCATAACCGGTCTTCTCGCCACCGTTTTCGGAGCGGAGCATACCAAGCACATTCAACGTGCAGGACTTGCTTTTTGGCTCGGAATACCATTGATCCGAATAGTTAAGAACCGAGATGTTGAACGGGGCTTCCACGCACACCCGCTCCAGAAGAGCCGCAAGCTCATCATCGCTGAGGCAGCTCAGATACAGCGTGTTCTCCTGCTTCTCCCGGTTCGTCACACCGGTGCCGGTCCGATACTTGGTTCCGTCCCCGGGACCGTAATACTTCGGATCCGGCGTGTCCTTACCGTTATCGTTTCCGTCAATGTTTCCGCCGTCGGAAGCACCGTCCGGTTTCGTCTGATTGGGATCTGCCTCACCGTTGCCGTCATCGGGAAGCATGCCGTTCGGCTCGTCTTCCGGATCAACCTCATACTCGTCCCAGTCAAAGGCCTCGTGCTGCTCCTCGTAGGTTGTCCGGATCTCCTCATCAATTCCGAGATATTTCCGGTTGTTGGAGGTAAGCGACTGGCACAGGAACACTGTTGCAATGTCCCGGCTGATGTAGCACGGGATCACGGTTTGCCCGCTCGCGTTCCCGGTCTTCGAAAAATCAATGTGATCGATCCGGTCGATGTTTGCAATGTCCGCGACCAGCGCAAACGACGGGACTCTGGTTTCCCCGTCTCCCAACATCATGGTGACTGACGTCCTCGTTGCCGTAAAGTAAGACAGCAACTGGCGTTCGACAAATCCTTTGCCCACCAGGTTGCAGGATGCCGGATTGCTTATGACATCATAGTTGAAATCGCTGTACACGATCGAGGCTTTGATCATGTTCACGATGGATGCAAACATTCCCTTTCCGCTGAGTCCGTTGCCGAGCAGCTCCGTGACACGGTTTACATAGGACATATAGTTGAGCCCCGTATCGATAATTCCGGTGATCGTCAGTTCCGTGCCGTCGGAGGCAGTCACCTTCCTTCCGATCATATCCGTCATCTTCGGTATTCTGCTGCCCGTAAGAAGCGCGTTGTTTCGTATCGTTTCGTACGTGACCATACTGATCGCGACCTCATTTTTCGAGCCGTCGGGAAGCTCTCCGACCTTGAGTTTGCAATTGTAAAGCTTCAGAGTTTCCTCATCGATCTCAAGCCACTTGCTGAGGGTGTCGAAACTGAGCCCGGTGATGATCTCCGTCAAGCCTTCCCTCATCCTCTCACCGGAGGAACCGGTATTGTAATACACCGAAGTGTTTCCGAGCCGGTACACCGGGTTCACCGAAACGCCGGCCATGTTCCGAAGCGGTTCCATCTCCGTATCATCCGTCGGCAGGAGAACACTTCCGCCGTACCATCTCACTCTCCCGGCCCAGTCCTTTTCGCCGGTATAGGTTTCCTTCGAGACAAAGACACTTTTCACGCCTTCCTTTGCGAACGCGTCGCTCACGGTTTTGGCATAATCGTAATCCGCCACAGTCGATGCGATCCCGAACAGGGAAAATGCGATCATCGACATAAGAACGGTGAACACAAGCTTGACCTTCTTGCTCTTAAGGCCTGTCAGGCCGATCCGGATCGCTCTGCGCATCGGCAGTTTGGAACGGATGCGTTCAAACAGTCCGCCGCCCTCCCCCTTCGGCTGTTCCGTCGTCGGCTCGAAGGAGAACCCGCGGGAGAGATTATAGTCGACGCGGATGCGAAGCTGTTCCTGCGGGTGTTCGGCAATATACCGGTTGATCTCCTCACGGTCCTCAGCCGTCAGCTCATAGCCGCCGGGGATTCTGCAGACACCGCCGTCGAGGCGGGGACGCTCACTCTCCGTCTTGGAACTCACGGACATCTTTGTGACATCCGATATGATCCTTCCGTCCGCGAGCTCGATGATTCTGTCCGCATACTGTTCCGAGTATTCCCGGTCGTGAGATACGATGATCACAAGCTTGGTCTCGGAAAGCTTCCTAAGCGTCTCGAAGATCTGTCGGCCGGTGGCGCTGTCCAGTGCGCCGGTGGGCTCGTCGGCCAGTATGATCTTCGGATTCTTCACAAGCGCACGGGCGATGGCCACACGCTGCAGCTGGCCGCCGGACAGCTCATTGGGACGTCTTGCCCCGTACCCGACGAGATCCACCTCCTTAAGGATACGGTCGATCTCCTCCTGCTCTGCCGTCCTGCCCTGAAGCTCCAATGCAAGTGCGATATTGACTGCGACATTGAACTCCGGGAGCACGTTGTACTCCTGAAACACAAAACCGAGGCAGGCATTCCGATAGGAATCGAAGTCTGCCTGGGAAAACTTCTTCGTCGACTCGCCGTCCAAGAGGATCTCTCCGGAGTCGTACCGGTCAAGACCTCCCAGAAGGTTCAGAAGCGTTGATTTTCCGCTTCCCGAACGCCCGAGCAAAAACACCATTCCCGTTTCGGGGAACCGTATATTGATATCCTTCAGTGCCTGAACAGCAACGCCCTTTTTCGGGCGGTACTGCTTGCACAGTCCTTTTACTTCTAACATTTCTCTCCCCCTGTTATCTGTCACGGATCACATCGATCGGTTTTCTTCTGGCGATACCCCAGATCGGCACAAACGTAGCGATGATCGCAATGCCGATCGAGAGTCCGAAGATCAAAAGCACCTGCCTTAAGCCGAAATGCAGCAATACCAGATTGTACAGATAATCGCCCTGCAGACTTTTATTGATCCATGAAGCCAGCGCATACAGCAAGCCCGTAGCCACAAGCCCGTTAAATACCGCGATCACACCGGTCTCCGAGAGGAAAATCCGGTACACGTCAAGGCTTCTAGCGCCCAGGGCGCGCAGCACACCGATCTCCTGCTTCTTGTATATGACACTGTTTGCGATAAACACGGAGAAAAGCACAGCGGAAAATGCCGCGAACACGATGCCGATCCACTTGAAGATCGGCGTCAGGTACCTCGACATCTCATCCACCTCTTCGACAACATAGGTCGTCGTCTCGTTTACCATGAGCACGACAGGACTGTCCTCATCTTCGTTTCCGTAGACGACCAGATCCTTAAGTTTCTGCTTTGACTCCGGCATTCTGCAGAACAGTTTTTCGATGGTTTCCTCGTTTGCCTCACAGAGTCGTTTTGCAACTTCATCGTCCAGCACGACAAAAGCGGTGTTATTGTCCATCAGATTACTGCTGTCGGTCTTATTGATATATATACCCGCAATATCATACGTTTCATCGCCGATATACACATGTATGCGGCTCTGGTTTTCCACCATGGCATCATAGATCGATCCGATGACATCTTTCGCATACTTCGGATCATAAACATTTTTCCCGTAAAGATTCTGAAGTTTCGGCCAGAACAGATTAACCAGGGCTGCCGGTGTTGCAAGCAGTTCCCCCTCGCCGAGCGTCTGCATAGCTCCGTTAATCCAGAGGATCCGCGAGGGATCGACACCGGAAAATGCCGTCACCTTTTCCGCCGAGCCGACATTCCAATCATCATCCGAATCGTCCTCACCGCGGATCATTATCCATTCATCGATCCTTACGGCATGATCATCGTTGGCCAGAACTGTGTCCGTACTTCCGACGGCACAGAACAGATACGCCGGGAGTCCGTTCGCGCATTCCGATCTGCAGATATCGATAGATATATCCCGAAGCAGCTGTTCGGCATCCGACAGATTATAGGTATCCTCCGGGATCATGCGCTCATACCGTTCCGTGTCGATAGAAAAATCAAGAATGCCGCAGATCACAGGAGTCGTTTTTGTTTTCTTATCACTTGCGAACAGCTGCATCCCGACAAGATCACTCGCCGTCTTTCCTTCGAAGGTCGCGGTCTCGCCGTACATCAGGATGGTCCGGGCTGCCAGCGTCGAGATACATACCTCGTTTGTTCCCTCTGCAGGAAGCCTTCCTGCCACCAGCTTCGCGCCGAAGGATTCGATCCGCTTTTCGTCGATCTCGACGATTCCCATAGGATCCACAGGATAGACTGCGTTTTCGAACGAGGTGCTGTTGCGGTATCTCTTTGTGTCGCCGTTCGGATCCCGGAATGAGATAAAAGCCAGATCTCTCTGATCCCCTGCACGGTTGCTTACCGGAACGACGTTCTGACCGAGGATCTTCTCAACCTCAAGGATCTCATCCTCGGAAAAATCAGTGTTGTAATCATCCGAATCAAAGACGATCAGAGCGTTGATACTCTTCGATATCGTCAGATAGGACACGTTTGAATCCCACACGGAATCCGTCATGCATTCGATGCGGTCGAAGGAATAAAACAAGTCCGCAAGTCCGAACAGGACAAATGCCACTACAGACAGGATGACGGTGAATACGAGCGTCACCTTCTTGTGCTTTAGGGAGTTCAGACCGATGCCGAAGGAGCGTTTCCAAGGAAGCTTCGACTTGACCGGGGTAAACACCGTCTTCTCCGGAATGATCGCATCCTGGCAGGTATCGCGGAAGCGGTCCTTCTTCGGAATAAGATGCGTCCCGTCCAGAAGAAGAACATTGTTGTCCTTCTGAAGCTCGAGGAACCGGTTGATCTTCTCCCGGTCCTCCTCCGTCAGCTCATAGCGCTCACGAAGGGTAAGCCCGTCCTTGTCGGCCCGGATGCCGTCCTCGGGACGAAACACGACGACACCGTCGGGGGCATTTTCCGAAGAGAACGACCCGTCCCCTTCCGTTTCCGCCGTTATTTCAGACGTCACGGTCAGCTCCACGTCGGAGATCACGCATCCGTCCGCAAGCTCGATGATGCGGTCGGCGTACTGCTCCGAATAATCGCGGTCGTGGGAAACGACGATGACAAGCTTTCGCTTGGACAGCTTCTTCAGCGTCTCAAACACCTGCCGTCCGGTGGCGCTGTCCAATGCGCCGGTGGGCTCGTCGGCAAGGATGATGTCCGGGTCCTTGATCAGCGCACGGGCGATGGCCACACGCTGCAGCTGACCGCCGGAGAGCTCGTTCGGCTTCCGCTTCGCGTAGTCCGCCAGGTCAACCTCCTCAAGGATCTCCGCGATCCTCTCGTTGGTCGCACGGATGCCCTGCAGCTCAAGCGCAAGCGCGATGTTGGCGCCGACGTTGAACTCGGGATGAATGTTGTAATCCTGGAACACGAAGCCTACATACGTGTTCCGGTAGGAATCCATCATAGAGTTCGTAAACTCTCTGGTGGATGTGCCGTTGATCAGGATCTCTCCGGAATCGTAGCGGTCCAGTCCGCCGAGCAGATGGAGAAGCGTTGATTTTCCGCTTCCCGAGCGCCCGAGCAGAAAGACCATTCCGCGCTCCGGAAAGCGCAAGGAGATGTTCTTCGTCGCCTCGACGCTGACACCGTCCTTCGACCGGTAGGTCTTGCATAGATTTCTTACTTCCAGCATAGTGATAACTCCCCCTGTTATCTGTGAACTGTTATCAGTTCTCTGTTCTCTTCATCAATCGATCCGATTGATCTCGTCCTGAATGCGGAACAGGAAATTAAGCGCATCGATCGGCGTCATTCCCTGCAGATTCAGCTCGCGGATCCGCTCCGCGATATCCGCATACGCGCTGTTTCCGAACATCGACATCTGGTTCGGCGCAGCGTCCTTATGCTTCGGCACCCAGCTTCCCGCATCCTCCTGAGGAGGCGGTGTCTGTCGGAAAATCTCCCTCGCTCTCTCGGCGATGTCGTTCTGCGTGAGCTGCTCCACAAGCTCCTCCGCGCGCCGCAGAACCGTCTCCGGCACGCCAGCGAGCCGCGCCACCTGGATACCGTAGCTCTTGTCCGCACCGCCGCGGATGATCTTCCGAAGGAACACGATCGTGTCGCCCTGCTCCTTCACGGCGATGCAGTAGTTGCAAACGCCCTCGAGCTTGCCCTCAAGCTCCGTCAGCTCGTGGTAGTGCGTCGCGAACAATGTCTTCGCGCCGATCAGCCGCTTGTCGGCGACATGCTCGATCACTGACCAGGCGATCGACAAACCGTCGAAGGTCGAGGTGCCGCGCCCGATCTCGTCGAGGATCAGCAGGCTGTTCTTCGTTGCATTTTTCAAAATATTGGCGACCTCGGTCATCTCCACCATGAAGGTGGACTGGCCGCTGGCAAGGTCATCCGAAGCACCGACTCTGGTAAAGATCCGGTCGACAATGCCGATGTCCGCCTCCTTCGCAGGCACGAAGCTTCCGATCTGCGCAAGCAGAACGATCAGCGCCGTCTGACGCATGTAGGTGGATTTTCCGGCCATGTTGGGGCCCGTGATGATCGCCACACGGTTCGAATCGTTGTCGAGATCCGTGTTGTTCGCGACGAAGGTTCCGCCGGGCAGCATCTGCTCTACAACGGGATGGCGTCCCTCGACAATGTGGATGCGGCCCTGCTTGTTGATCGACGGACATACATAGCGGTTTCTCTCCGCAACGTACGCAAGCGATGCGAGCGCGTCGATCATGGCGATGGATTTGGCCGTCTTCTGGATCCGTACGATCTCCCTCGAGACCGCGTCGCGGATCTCCGAGAAAATGCGGTACTCCAAAGCGTTTAAGCGGTCCTCCGCATTGAGGATCGTATCCTCCAGCTCCTTGAGTTCCGGTGTCGTGAACCGCTCGGAACCGGACAGCGTCTGCTTTCTCTTCCACGTCTCCGGGACGAGCTCGCGGAACGAGTTCGTCACCTCGAGGAAATATCCGAACACATTGTTGTATTTGATCTTCAGGTTGCGGATGCCGGTCGCCTCGCGCTCCCGCGCCTCCAGCTCCGCAAGCCACGTCTTGCCCTGCGTCTTCGCCTGCCGCAGACGGTCAACCTCCTCGTTGTACCCGTCGCGGATCATGCCGCCCTCCTTGACCGTGAGCGGCGCGTCCGGATGGATCGCTCTCTCGATCAGCGACTGCAGATCCTCGAGGGTATCCATGTCATCCAGCTCGCTTCGCAAAAGCTTGCTCTTAAAGTCCGTGAGACGCCGCTTGATGTGCGGCAGCATCGACAGTGATGAGGAAAATGCAAGGAGATCCCGCGGGGATGCGCTCTGGTAGCTCACACGGCAGATCAGCCGCTCCAGATCGTAGACCGCGCCGAGATACTCTCTCACCTCGTCGCGCGCCATCACATCACCGTTGAACTCGGCCACCGCGCCCTGTCTTGCGACGATATCCTCCTTCTTGAGCAGCGGCTGCTCAAGGAAGAGACGCAAGAGCCGCGCTCCCATGGCTGTCCTTGTCTTGTCGATCACCCACAGCAGAGAACCTCTCTTAAGCTTCTCACGAAGCGTCTCCGTGAGCTCGAGGTTCCGTCTCGTCGCGGCATCGATCACCATGAACCGCTCCGCGGAATACGGCTGCAGCTTTGTGATGTGCGACAGCGATGTCTTCTGTGTCTCATAGAGATACGCGAGCACCGCTCCCGCGGCCTCCGCGCCGGTCTCCATTCCGCCCAGACCGAGGGTATAGAGATTGCTCACATGAAAATGCGAGAGCAAAAGTTTGTTGTTGACCGTCGCGTCATACAGACGGTCCTTCAGTGTCGTCACGGCAATGTTCAGCCGGTTCTGCAGATCCTCCGTGTCCACGCCGGAGATCAGAAAAGCAGGGTTGCAGACGATCTCGGAAGGGCTGAACTTGGTGATCTCGTCGATCACCTTGCGGGGGCTGGAAACCTCCGTCACAAAGTAGTCGCCCGTGGATACGTCCACCGTCGAGATGCCGAAGATGCCGTCCATCCACAGGATGCCCATCAGATAGGTGTTTCTCGTTTCGTCGATGCCCTGCGCAAGCACGTTCGTTCCCGGTGTAACAATGCGTGTGACATCACGCTTCACCATACCCTTGGCTTCCCTCGGGTCCTCCAGCTGTTCGCAGATCGCAACGCGGTACCCCTTGTCGACCAGTCTCGAGATATAGGTATCCGCCGCGTGGAACGGTACGCCGCACATCGGCGCCCGCTCAGCGAGACCGCAGTCCCTGCCGGTCAGCGTCAGCTCCAGTTCGCGTGACGCGATCTCCGCATCCTCGAAAAACATCTCATAAAAATCGCCGAGGCGGTAAAACACGAGACAGTCGCTGTACTTCTGCTTGATCTCCATGTAATGCTGCATCATCGGTGACAGAGTTTCTTTCATGTCCTTTTATTCCTCGTCCTGAGAATAGTATTCCTCTTCCATGCGCTCCAGCAGTTCCATCTCCTCGTCGATCCGCTCGCGCAATGCCTCGATCCGCTCGAACAGAGCTTCCCGTGTCAGTGTTCCCGGTTCATACGCCGTGAGGTCCTGCTTCGCTGCACCGTCCGCGCCGGTATCGCCGGAAGCACTCTTCACTCCTGCACGTTCCTCCGTGCTCAGCACGGGATCCCGCAGATCCCCGCCGTCGTCCACATACAGCGTGTCGCCGTCCGCGGCGGTGGTTGCCAGCTCGTCGCAGCGCTCATTTTCCGCGTGACCGTTATGTCCCTTGACCCACAAAAACGTGACATCGTGTCGGTCGGTCTGCTCGAGAAGCCGTTTCCATAGCTCCGTGTTCTTCACGGCATCGCCCTGCTTGTTCCGGTACCCGTGCTCACGCCAGTACCAAACCCAGCCCTCGTTGTACGCGTCGACAAGATACTTCGAATCGGAGTACAGCGTCACGTTGCACGGAACCTTCAGGTTCTCAAGCGCAACGATGGCAGCCATCAACTCCATCCGGTTGTTGGTCGTCACGGCAAAGCCCGCGGAATACTCCCGCTCGAAGACCTTCCCGCTCGCGTCCGTATACCGGACCACGGCACCGTAGCCCCCGGGCCCGTTCGGATTGCCGCGCGCGGCACCGTCCGTAAAGATTGTGACATCAGGCATATCATTCACCTCGTTTCACCGCGATACATCACGGAACCTTCTCTTTTCTCTCGCATTGTTCAAAGAATGCTGTCAGTTTCTGTTCAGAAACTCCTCCGCAGCCGCGCTCGCGTCATCCACGATCTTCTGCGGATAGCCGAACAGGCGGAGCAGCAAAATGGCATTGCGCGACGTCGCCTTGCCCTCCTTGAGCGTGTAGTCGAAGGAAAGCGTATCCTCCGTCACGGTCTCGCTGAAGTGATACATTTCAAAGCAGTCCTTCAGGATCTCCGTGAGCTCCAGGTCATGCGTTGCCGCAAAGCAGTGCGTTCCCTTCTCTGCCAGGTAGCGGAGAATATTGCTCGAAGCAGCGATGCGTTCCGCCGTGTTTGTGCCGCGCAGCACCTCGTCCACGAAGCACAGCACCGGCTCTTCCTCCTCAGCCGCATCGAGGATGCGCTTTAAGGAGCGGATCTCCACGATGTAGTAGCTCTCCTTCGCGGCGAGATCGTCGCGGAGCGCCATCGAGGAAAATATGCGGTAATACATGCCCTTGTATGATCGGCCGAGCACCGTGTGGATCGTCTGCGCAAGCAGCGCGTTGATCGCCACCGTCTTTAAGAAAGTCGATTTGCCGGAGGCGTTGCTTCCGGTCAGCAGGACACAGCCCTCTGCGGTCAGCGAGTTCGGCACCGGATCCTTGATCATCGGATGGCACAGCCCCTCGAAGGAAAGCGGTGTCTCGTCCTGCGTCAGCTCCGGCAGGCACCAGCCGTCCTTGCCGAGGTACGCGCGGTACGAAGCAACGGCGACGGCCATATCCAGCCGTCCGGTGTCCTCGAACATTTTCCGGATCTCACCGGTACGGTTCACGAGACTCCTGTGCATCAGATTGAACTTGATCAGATCAATGTGCGTGAGCATCCGCATGTAGTCCAACATCATCTGTGCAGGGTCGCCGCCTGACGCGTTGGTTGCCGCGAGCAGCCAGGAGCCGCGGCGGAACGAGGCAAATGCCTTTGCCTGCTCCTCCAACCCCTCCAGCTCAAGCTCCAGCACCGTGCCGGGCGCATGAACCTCTTTCCGCATCTTTTCGATGTTTCCGATCCATCGGCTCACAAACATGAGAGCCTGAAGATACGGCTCGATCGCGCCCTTGCGGACGTAATATGAAACGATGCTGTATCCGATGCTTGCGACTGCCACCATGGTGCACAGCAGAGGATGTCCGAGTATACCGAGCACGACACTCGCGATATACCCGAGGATCGGCAGACAGTGAAGCAGGTTGGAATCCTCGCTCACACCGTCAAAACTCGTGAGATACTGATACAGCGACACATTGTGGAGCTTGCCCATTTCCGAGAGTGCGATCTGCGTGTTGATGCGAACATCCTCGTTCTCGGAAAATAACTTTGTCAGCTCCTCGCGCCGCTTCAATTCATCCTCGCAGAACTCCGGCCGGAACATCGCTGCGTACAGATACTCCTCACCGACTGAGCTGCAGGTTCTGTTGACCGACTTGAACACACGGTCAAGCTCCAGATCGTTCCATGTGATGTCATCGATGTCGTAGGTGCGCCCGAACAGCGAGTCGCGGTACGCTCCGAGCGACTCAAAGCGCTTCTGCGGAATATCCTTTGTCTTCGCCGCGCCGAATTCCGCGATCAGACGTTTCCGAAGGTCGCGCAGGCGGCGGTATCTGTCGTAAAAGCCGAAGGCCGTGAGCGCAACCAGGATGCCGATGATGATCAGTCCGGTTTTCATGTAACTTCTTCCCCCTGAAAAACAATTCTGTGTATTCTATGGATTCGCCGGAAACACGGTTTTTCCTCTATGCCGGATACTGCCGATTACCGGCTCTTCCTCTACGCGAGGTACTTTCGAAGCGTGCTTCTGATCGCTCCGGTTCCCGCGTACAATTCTTTCGTCATCTCCTCCACGCGCTCTCCGATGCCGATCTCATAGAGATCAACTCCAAACACGTCGCTGCGGGAGAACAACCTGCGAAGGCATGTCCAGTCGTTGCCGCCGCCGAGAGACAGGCCGGCCACGATCTCCGAAAGCTCCGCAAGAAGCGGATCCGGGCTCTGCTCAAACGCAACACCGTTGTCGTCCAGCCCGCGCAGATAACGCGCGTATCCTGCGAGTACAAGCGGGATCAGCGTAAGCTTCGAGAGGTCAAGTCCGTTCTTCACGTAGGCCTTCAGCGTTTCGCCGAAACGGATCGGCAGCTTCTGCGAGGTGTCCGTCGCGATACGCTGCGGCGCATCCGGCATGAAGGGGTTCGGAAGACGCTTCGTGAGGACCGCGCCGATGAAATCCTCAGGCTTCAGGATACCCGGGTTGACCACAACGGGCATCGCCTCATCGTATCCCATGCGGGTGACAAATTTCGACAGCTCAGGATCCTTCATCTCCTCGGAGATCAGCGTGTAACCGAGCATGCATCCGTAGACGGCAAGCGCCGTGTGGAGAGGATTCAAGCATGTGCAGACCTTCATCTTCTCAACCTTGTCGACAGTCTCGCGGTCGGTGTAAAGCACGCCGCCCTTTTCAAGCGCGGGACGTCCGTTCGGGAAGGTATCCTCCACCACAAGATATTCCGTCTCCTCGGCGTTGACGAACGGCGCCGTGTAGGTCTTAAAGCCTGTTATGATGATATTGTTGTCCTCGAAGCCGTCGGCGGTGAGCATCTCCTGCACCTTCGCGTCCGGTCTCGGCGTGATCTTGTCGATCATGCTCCAAGGGAACGCAACCTTTCCGCTGCGCTCCAGCCACGCTACGAATTCGCCGCTCACAAGACCCTGGCGGCACCACTCGCGCGCATAGGTGAACACGGCCTTGGAAAGCTTGTCACCGTTGTGCGAGCAGTTGTCCATGCTCGACATCGTGACCGGATACGCCCCCGCTTTGAAGCGCTCCCACAGAAGAGCCGTCACCTTGCCCATGGCGGTCTGGGGCTTTAAGCCGCGCCCGTTCAGATCCTCCGCAGCCGCGCGGTTGTACGAACCGTCCGCCTGCCACAGCGAGTATCCCTTCTCCGTGATCGTGAACGTCACCATCTGAAGCGACGGATTGCGGAAAATCTCCTTCAGTCTCTCAAAATCCTCCGATGCCGTGTCCGCCTTCAGGCTCTCCGCAACGCTGCCGACCACGCGCTTTTCGATGCTTCCGTCAGCCTTCAGCACTACCAGAAGGCTCAGGTCATCGTACGGCCGGTACGCCATGTCGATGATGTCATAGTCAAAGCCCTCGGCTACGATCACGCCCTTGTCGGCTTCGCCACGCGAAAGCATTCCCTCCAAAACCGCCGCCGGAAAGGCGCGGAAAATGTTACCCGCTCCGAAGTGGATCCACGTCGGATCCTTTCTCGTGCGCTCCACCATCGCCGCGCGGTCATACGCCGGCATCACATAACCCTTTGCTTCCCATTCCGCCCTGTTCTCGGGCTTCACGATATCTGTCAGTCTCATTGTCTTACTGCTCCTGTATCCTTGCATGTATTTTCCTGCGATCCTTCTGTGATCACTTGCGCGCTGCGCCGCTCTTGTCAATGGCCTCCCACAGACCGTTCAGGTACGCGACTCCCAGTGCGCGGTCGTACAGGCCGTATCCCGGTCTTGCGACCTCGTCCCAGATCATACGGCCGTGGTCGGGGCGGATGACGCCGTCGAAGCCGACCTCCTGCAGAGCCTTCACGATCTCGTACATGTCGAACTGTCCGTCCGAGGACAGATGGCTGCTCTCGTGGAACACGCCGGGCGCCTCAAACTTGATGTTCCGAAGATGCGCAAAATG
>CADBLW010000095.1 GCA_902795625.1 uncultured Lachnospiraceae bacterium
AAGAACTATCGGAACTGTGACTGGTACAAAGAACTGGCAGAGGTGTTTAAGAGTGAAGACTTTGCCTGTAAATCGGCCAGATACAATTACACCGAAATCATTAACGGGTGCACTGATCTTGTGTATGGACAACTGGGAAAAGCAATTAAAGAAGCGGGCGTTGAGTGGGTAGCGTTTGGCTCTGGCGATTACGGAAACAGAATTGTAATCGAGGTTCGAACAGCGGAAGACGCTGCGATTGTTGAGTCTATCGCAAGCAGTGACCTGTTCTCCACTGTTGTGGTTGGCGATGCCGTACCGGTGGATGACTGATAGCACACATCAGAGAAAGGTGCAAGAAATATCGATGCAGAAAAATGGTTGGAAGGTTTCATTCAAGCTTAACGAAGAGGACTGTGACACAGTTGAAATCGATGGTGTAAACATATTTGACAATGAGGAATAATTCTCTATCATGTGATTGAATGTAAGATGAGAGCTCTTGGAGTGGCCAAGGGCTCTTCTCTTTTGCGAAAATAATATACAGTGTGTTTTGTGTTTGGAGCCATTGTTTTTCGGTGAAATCGAACCAACTGTAAATATATTGGTTGTTATCATCCAGGCGCTGCTGTGGATCTGGTTCCTCGGCTGCACGACAACTTATCGTTTCGGGAAAATCCTTCTCGTGGAAGGGGAGGGCATCAAGAGTGCGGAGTTCTTCGCACTGTGCCTCTACAGCGCGGGACTGATCGCGTACCACGCGTATCTCCCTGTGGGGCGGTGGGTCCTGCTCGGAGTGTTGCTACTCTGGGCGGCTGTGCAGTTCCGGTGCCACTGGTATTACACGATCTTCGGCGCGAGCGAGCGGAAGCTGCAGGGTTACAACGACTGCTTCCGGGGGACGGTGCGCATTTTCCGAGAGAGCGATACGCGCCTTGTGCCGGACATGTACCACATCGTGCTGCATTTGCTGATCCTTGCGAACATCGTCGGTTGTTCCCTGCGGTGATAAAACAAGAAAATATTTCATTTTCCGTAATCGTGTGGTATGATAGCGGGGACGGACGAAACTGCCGGGTGATCCCGGCGTTTCGATTCTGAGGGGGGAGAAAACGTTCCGGTCTTAAAGAGGAAAATGTTTCGAGCCTAAGAGGGGAAATTGTTTGTTTCATTGAGGGAGAGAGCCATGAAGAAGAAAAAACCGATCTGGGCGATCGTCTTCGGCCTGCTGCTTGCCGGGTACACGACCTATGTCATGCTGGACGTGTTTGTGATCAAGAGGCCGATGCAGACGAACGCTACGGAGATCAACCTTTCACTGTTCGCGACGCCTTCGCCGGGCGGCACGCTCGTGTCGAACGATGTTACACCGACGCCGCAGCCTACGCCGGAGCCGACGGAGGAGCCGGATCCGACCGAACCGCCGGAACCGACTGAGCCGCCGGAACCGACCGCAGAGCCGGAGTTGACACCGGTGGCGGCGGAGACCGCGACGCCGAAGCCCACCAAGACGCCGAAGCCGACGAAGACACCGAAGCCTACGAAGACTCCGACGCCGACGGCCGGGACTACGGTGATCACGACGCAGGACGGACCGCACTATACCGACCATGTCGTCGCGACAGACACCACGTACTCTAACGACCATCTCTATATTACAATATCGGAATACCGGGAGCACGGCACGCAGATCCACGTGGCTGAGATCTGGATGACCTCCGCGCAGTATCTGCTGACGGCTTTCGCCGAGGACACCTACGGGCGCAACATTTTCCAGACAACCTCGCAGATGGCCAAGGCAAAGGATGCCGTCTTCGCGATCAACGGCGACAACTACGGAGCGCGCGAGGGCGGATACGTCATCCGCAACGGCGTGCTGTACCGCACGGTCGGCAACACGCGCAAGGATGTGCTGTGCATCATGCCCGACGGCGACTTTGTGTTCAGTCACTACAACAAGGCGACCGCACAGAAGCTTATGGACAACGGTACCTGGCAGGCGCTCACGTTCGGCCCGGTGCTGATCGACGGAAGCAAGCTCAAGGTCGAAGTGGACACGGAGGTCGATTACTGCTACGCGACCAACCCCCGCACCGCCATCGGCATGGTGGAGCCGCTTCACTATTTTGTCGTGGTGGCGGACGGCCGTACGAAGAAAAGCCACGGGCTCTCCGTCTACGAGCTGGCGGATTTCATGCTCCGCCTCGGCTGCACGAAGGCATTTAACCTTGACGGCGGCGGCTCGTCCACGATGGTCTTCCAGGGGAAGGTGATCAATTTCCCGACCTCGGAAGGAGACTATTACGAGAGGGGGGTGACCGACATTGTCTATGTCAAGTGATGTGTTTCGCCGGCATTGGAAAATCTTTCTCGGCGTGACGGCGTTTGTCGGACTCTTCTCGGCGATCTATGATCATTACGGACGCGGCGTTCATTCAAAACCGATGATCTTCGCGTTTCAGTTTCCGCTGGTGATGGGTGTCCTGCCCGCGTTCCTGCTTTCCCTGGTCAAGGCGCTTAAGAAGGTGGAATACGCCTCTGCCGTGCGCGTCGGTGTGAACCTGTACGTGTCCGGCGTCGCAACGCTGACGATGGGCTCGCTGGCCACGGGTGTTGTGGAGATCTTCGGAACGACGAACCGTCTACTCAAATATTATTGGATCGTCGGATGGCCGCTCCTGGCAGCCGGCTTCCTTGTCACAATGTTCGCCCTTGCGAAGGGATACAACGACACGGTGGAGGAGAAAAGCGCGGAGGAGCCGGAGTACGACGAGTAGGATGATCGCGGAAAATAACATACCTGAAACAAAACAACCGGGACGGCGATGGTGCTGTCCCGGTTGCTGTGCTTTTTGTTGCGGCGCATTTTCCGTCCCTTCAAACAAAAAAGTTTCGGAAATCCCGCGCCTTTTCGGCAAAAAAATATCCTTGACATTTGCCAAGGGTAGAGTTATTATGTATGGTGCACTATAATGGTGTTATATGCCCGTTCTTTGTAATCGTAGCACATTTTTGATGAAAATGCAAGCCTTTTGCATAAGGAATGTGAACCGTTTTTTCAGGTCCATTTTCCGAAGCCTTTTCTGCGCTAAGGACTACGATTGTCGAATGAAAGGGACTAATCAATCAAGGGGTGACAACGTCAATGAATAAGAACAGAATTCATCCGGTGCAAGTCGGCAAGAACGTTCGTATGAGCTTCGCGAAGAAACAGGACATCCTCGAGATGCCGAACCTGATCGAAGTGCAGAAGGACTCTTACCGGTGGTTCCTTGAGAAAGGAATCTATGAGGTGTTTACCGACATCTCGCCGATTGCCGACCACGACGGGCGATTTAGCCTGGAGTTCGTGGACTACCAACTCTGCAAGGACGATGCCAAGTATACAATCGACCAGTGCAAGGAGCGCGATGCTACCTATGCAGCACCTTTGAAGGTTAAGGTACGTCTCCATGACGCGGAGACCGGCGAGATCAAAGAACATATCATGTTCATGGGCGATTTCCCTTTGATGACCGACAACGGCACATTTGTTATCAATGGCGCGGAGCGCGTAATCGTCAGCCAGCTGGTTCGCTCTCCCGGCATTTATTTTGCGATGGCACACGACAAACTCGGTAAGGAGCTGTACTCCGCGCAGGTGATCCCGAACCGCGGTGCATGGCTTGAGTACGAGACCGATGCCAACGATGTTTTCTATGTACGTGTTGACCGTAACCGCAAGGTTCCGATCACGGTCTTCCTTCGTGCGCTCGGCGTGGGTACGAACAACGAGATCCACGAGATGTTCGGCGAGGAGGAAGTGCTGGAGGCATCCCTCAAGAAGGATCCGACCGAGAACTACGAGGACGGTCTTCTTGAATTATATAAGAAGCTGCGTCCGGGCGAGCCGCTCTCGGTGGAGAGCGCTGAGTCGCTTCTGCACGGCATGTTCTTCGATCCGAAGAGATATGACCTTGCGAAGGTCGGACGTTACAAGTTCAACAAGAAGCTTTTGCTTCGCAACCGTGTCGTAGGTAAGGAGCTTGCCGAGGATGTGGTTGACATGACCACCGGCGAGGTTCTTGCGACCGAGGGCACGCTCATCACGGAGGCGCTCGCGGATACGATCCAGAACGCGGCGATCCCGTACATCTATGTTATCTCCTCGAAGAAGGTCAAGAACGAGACCAAGGAGCACAAGTGCAAGGTGCTCACGAACCTTATGGTCGATCTTGCCTGCTATGTGGACTGCGATAAGGAAGCACTCGGCATCACCGAGCTTGTGTACTATCCGGCACTCAAGGAGATCCTTGACAACAACGAGTCTCAGGAGGACATTGAGGCTGCGATCCGCAGAGGCATCAATGACCTGATCCCGAAGCATATCACGAAGGAAGACATCTTTGCTTCCGTCAACTACAACATGCATATCGCGTGGGGCGTTGGCAACACGGACGATATCGACCACCTCGGCAACCGTCGTATCCGTGCGGTCGGCGAGCTGCTGCAGAACCAGGACCGCATCGGTATGTCCCGTATGGAGCGTGTCGTTCGCGAGCGTATGAACACCCTCGAGCAGACGGCCATCTCGCCGCAGTC
>CADBLW010000096.1 GCA_902795625.1 uncultured Lachnospiraceae bacterium
CGATCTGAAATGGAAGTGCGTGCCGATCAACGAGGACACCGCGCCGAAGGACGAGATCATGGACGATCTGATCGACAGCTACCGCACCCAGACCGACAGCAAATACAAGCGCGTCGTGACGCGCTGGGCGCGCAAGCTCACGCACCCCTGCCGCGAGCAGGAGACGGAGATGGGCAACCTCTACGCCGACATCATGGCGTGGGAGGCCAGCTACGATGTCATGCTGTTCGGCTCGGGCAGCATCCGCAAGAAGGAGCTCGGCCCCGTCATCGAGTATCAGGATATGGTGGAAAATACACCCTTCGACGGACCGCTGTACCTTGTCGAGGTCACCGGCGCGCAGCTGCGCCGCATCTTCCAGCATCTGTTCCGCGACGATGCCTGGGTCGGCGAGACGGAGTTCTACCAGATCTCCTCGGCGCTCCGCGTGACTTACCGCAAGTCGACACACACGATCGAGTCCTTCACCTTCAAGGGAGACGAGATCACCGATGACATGCGCATCAAGCTCGGCATTCAGGATTCCCACTACAACAATTTTGCTGACTTCTTCGGCGTACCGCTCGAGGAGGTCAAGACAAACATGAAGCCTCGCGTCGTTGCTACGTCGGTCAACAACATCATTGAGGAGTATTTTGCGACCAACAGCGGGTTGGACGCGAAGGTGGATGGACGGATCACGATCCTGGAGTAAAAAGGAGAGCGGACATGAGACCAAGTTGGAAGCTGTACGCGCTTGAGTGCCTGTACCTGCTGATCTGCAACATTGCCGCATGCGTTGCGGCCATGGTCCAGTGCATCGGAAAGTCGTATCAGGGCGAGCACTCGAGTTTTATCTTCAGCGGTTCCACCTACAGCTACAATCCGTTCGCCTACATCCTCGGGCTCGTTCTTTTCATCGGGGCTTTGTATGCGGGTTACCGCCTGATCCTGCGAAGAACGATGGATGAACTCGGCAGGGCAGGGGCATTGTACGTCGTTGTCTGGCTCGTGATCGCGGCAGTCTTCGCGGTTGTCACGGTTGTTGCCGTCAGCGCCGGTTTGTTTCTCAACATCGGGATGTCTGGCAACATGCGGCTCGAAGACTTTCTGAAGCTGACGGCGTTCGGGTGGCCAACACTCTTGTTCGTTGTCATGCTTTTTTCGGCGATCCACGCGAAGACAAAAGAAGACTGAGGGACAGCGAGATCTTATTGTCTGCAGTAAAGTTGTAAATTCGCCGCATTTTTCGCAGTCGATTGAAACTTTTTTGAAGAAATTTTTCGAAGAAGTTTTGAAAAAGCGGAAAATGCGGCTTTTTCGTGCATCATAGTCAGTGAGGAGGTGAAATCGATGCCGGCAGTCAGCAATCAGCTCACTCAATGGTTACATGAGATCAAACAGAGTCGGGAGGCATTTGCCGCGTTGTATGCAGAGATGAGCCGCCCGATGTACACCGTAGCGTGCCGGATCCTGCACAACCGTGCGGATGCGGAGGATGCGGTGCAGGAAGCGTTTATGAAACTGCTTCGGAGAGAACGCACAGATGATATTGAAAACGGCCGCGCGTACCTGTTGCAGACCGTGCGAAACGAGGCGCTGATGATCCTTCGCAAACGCTCGCACGAGGAGCTGCACGAGGACGTGGCGACGAAAGAACAGGACCGCCCGGACAACTTCGCGTGGGAAAATGAGATGATGATCACAGAGGCGATCGAGCATCTCGAGCCGGAGGAACGGGACATATTTACGCTGCATGTCAACGGCGATCTGACCTTTGAGGAGATCGCAAAGATCATGGACATGTCGTTGTCGGCGGTTTACCGGAAGTATCGGAAGGCGCTTGACCGGTTGCGGAAAATGATGAGAGGAGGCAGCTTATGAGACTCAAAAGAATTATGAAAGCTGCGATTATCCTGGGGGCTTTGGGATTATTCGTCCTGGGAATGACGGGGCGTGTTGCGAAAGCGGATTCAGCGCCGTTTGCGACGGCGACGCCGACACCTATGGGGGGAGAGTACCCGTATGTTGAGGTGGAGGAGCCTGTCCATGAACTGACGGCGGAGGAACGGCAGCAGCTTGAACTGAGAAACTACCTCGGTCTGATCGATGATGGAAAAGTCATCGGGGCCGCAGGTGTCTGGTATGAAAACGGCGATATGGATGTGATCCATATCGGTGTTACGAAAGCAGCGGACTACAAGGCAATCGCGAAGAAGCTGGAGAAACTCGGGGCGAAGGAAGTCCGGATGTATATGATGAAGTATACGCTGCGCGAGTTGAGGGATTTACAGAACGAGATTTATAACACCTACTGGCAGGACGAAGCGTGGACGCGTTCCGGCAACGGCCAATGGACGTTCAGCGAGATGGGTGTCGATGTGAAGAGCAATGTCTTATGTATCGGTCTCTATGTGAAAGCGGCGGAAGCGGATAAAGAGAGAATTAAAAAGCGGCTTTATACGGCCTATGGGGATAAAGTGAAAATCTTTGATAGTTATGGGGTAGTCGATTATACGCTTGATACCGGTGTTGATTCTGTCAGCATCAATAACGCCGTTTCTGAGCCGATACAGGAGGCTGTGGGCACCGAGGAACCCGTGGAAGTGAATCTCAAGCCGTTTATGGTGTACCGATTTGACGGAGGATTTAACGTGGTACCCATCGTTGCAGCAATCCTTGCGGTTGTGATCGTTGTTGCGGCGTATGCGTTCCGCAGACGTACAATGCGAATGCGCGAAACCGCAGTCGGATCGGTAGTCGCCGGAGAATTATCGGAAGGCGCTTGAACATTTTTCGGAAAATGATGAGAGGAGGCGGCTTATGAAAGCCTTGTACAAATATCGTTTTGTTTTGATCGGCGTCTTCGCGTTGTTTGCGATGCTGCGGATCACCTGCGGCACATCGCAGGCACGCGGCCCGGTACCGACCGCAACGCCGATGCCGACGGCTACGCCGACGCCGATACCGGAGGGCTGGACACCGGATGATACCTATGTGCCGACATCCGGGGAAAGAGTGAGATTAATCTGGTGGAGCCTGAAAGACAATCCGGAGAGCGGATATGCCGGGTTTGAGGTAAATGATTGGCGGAACCCGACGGAAGTGATACTTGTGCTTACGAAAGACGCGGATATTGAAGCGATTAAGAAAGACTGGCCGAAAGATGTCAAACTGCAGATCATAGATGCAAAATACACCTGGAACGAACTGCAGGCAGTGCGTTTTGACATCGATAAAAACTGGTATTACAGTTTTGGAACTCACGGAGATGAGAACATTGTCATCGAAACAGGTATCAACCAGCGGGAAAACTATGTGACGGTAGCGATCGACCGGACAGCATCGGCGAGAATACAGAAGAAGGTGATCGCGGATCTGTTCGAGCGGTACGGTGACTGCATTCGGGTCGACGCGAGCTGGTCGTTGGAGGAACTGGAAGCCACATATGAATATTATTATACGGATGATATGGTGATGGCTCCTCTTGATGATTCTGATGCGGCAGCATCGCTGGCAGCAAAGACGAGAGAAGCATTTTACAACTATAAACCGAATACATCGCTGCTCACCTTCACGGAATATACGAACAACCGGAGCGCTTATCAGGTCATGTCGCGCGGCGCGGCGATCGCGCTCGCCGTGGGTCTCGGAATTGCGATCATAGCGTTCGCGTATGTCCTCCGCAGACAGAGTCTGCGTGTCGCGGCGCTGGCGAACGGCCGAACGGTCGTGAGCGGTACGTACAGTGACGCCGAGATCGAGGCACTTGCGAAGAGCGCGGGCGGCGACGTGTCCGACGCGGGGCGTGAGAAGATCTTCGCAGCTTATGAGAGGGAGCGAGACAACCGATAACGGATTGAACATTGGTGACAGGGGGACGGTTCCCCTGTCACCCTTTTTTCATTTGAGCAGAATGATATATGCCATTGTGAATCTGTTCGCAGATATGCTAAGATGAACCTGACCGGAACCAATTGTTTTGTGATGAGCATGCGAAAGCGGGTTGCGAGATGAAGAAGAGAAGAATGGGAACGGCAATCGGGGCAGTTGTCATCGTTGCGGCGGCAGTCGCAATTGTCGGACTGTGCCTCGGATGGTTTCATCCGGCGGATCGGGACAATACACACAGGGAACAGGGAGCCCGGGGTACAGCGACTCCTTCGGCTGCGGTATCCCTCACGGCTACGCCCACTGAGAACCCAAACGGTAACGGGAACACTGCAGGTGCAGGGAAATTCAAAAATGAAAATGAATACAGTCTCCTGACGACCGGCGGCATGCTTCCGATCAGTGACCGCAGGATACCGAAGGAGATCCTTCCGGCGGAGACACCGGATTTTACGAAGGCAAAGGAGGGCGGCCTGACGGTAACGTGGTTCGGGCATTCATCGTCGCTTGTGCAGCTCGGAACGGTCAACATACTGATCGATCCGGTGTTCGGAGAACGCACTTCACCGGTTTCTTTCATGGGACCGAAAAGGTTTGCGGAGCGAGCGGTGACCCCGGAGAGCATGCCGTACATCGATGTGCTGTTTCTCTCGCATGACCACTTTGATCATATGGAGGAGCAGACGATCCGCGCGATCGCGGGCAAGGTGAAGCACTATGTCGTTCCGCTCTGCGTGGATGAGATCCTGATGAACTGGGGCATCCCGGGAGACCGGATCACGGCGCTTGACTGGTGGGAGGAGACGACGATCGACGGCGTAACGTATGCGGTCACACCGTCTCAGCACAACTCCGGCCGCGGGCTGGGCGTGGCGAACAACACGCTGTGGGGCGGCGGGTATTTCCGCGACGGTTCGCACAGTGTATATTACACCGGGGACGGCGGGTACTATGATGTTTTCGCACGTGTGTACGAACGGTTCGGCGCGCCGGATCTGATGCTTGCCGAGTGCGGGCAGTATGATACTTCCTGGGCGCAGACGCACATGTTCCCGGAGCAATCGGCGCAGGCAGCCGCAGACGTACAGGCAAAGTGGGTGATCCCCGTTCACTGGGGCGCATATTGTCTGTGCAATGTTGCATGGGACGATTCGATCATCCGCATGAAGTCCGCAACGACGGAGAAGGGGGTCAATCTGGCGACGCCGTGCATCGGACAGACGGTCGATTACGATGACATCGCGGATTACTGCGAACAATGGTGGGAGGAGTACGACTGACGATATTCATATACGGTAACGGACATCAGTGACTGCGGTCATGGTTTTCTTTGAGGAAATCGTGACTGCGGTCACTTTTCATTTGCCGGCGTATGCTTTACGATAGCGGCATAAGAGGCGGAGGCGGCCCGGGACCCGCCGTCCGAATATAAGACAGGAGATGTTGCGAAAGATGAAATCCAATCTGTCCGCATGGAAATATGTGAAAAACAACCGCCGCAGCGTGGCTACGATGATCTCCGCGCTGGCACTGTCGTTCGCGGTAATCTACATCGTGCACGTGCTGCTGATGACCTCGGTGGAGGGATTCAAGCCGATGCTTTTGGAGTTCCCGAAGAAAGTCGGATTCTTCAGTCTGAGCGAGAAGACACTCGAGAAGTCGAGGGTCAAGGGCGCGGAGGACGGCGATCCGAAGGAGAAAATGCACGTGCTTTTAGATACCCTGCGCGCGAAAGAGGGAGTTAAGGATATCACGTGGGCGCAGGTGCTGCATGCGCAGTTGCAGGCGGTGATCGGCATGTGGTCGGAGGAGTTTCCGCTGTACACCTCGACGGAGGAGATCGAGCGGTACTTAGACCACACCGGCGCGAAACTGGTGAAAGGACGCTTACCCGAGGCGGCAGGCGAGGTGGTTATCTCCTCGATGGTTCTGAAGAACCGGAAAATGCAGATCGGGGACTGGTTCCGGAAGGATGTATTCGGCGAGACGTTCCGCATCGTCGGAGAGGTCGAATCGGACATCATGGTCAGCGCGGGAATGCCGAACCACAATTACAACAGCGGTACCTACTATGTGATACAGTACGATGAGGCAAGCGCTGATCTCACAGCATTTTTCAGGGAGATGGGAGTGGAGCTCGACGCAGTCGACACCGTGTACGATCTGCCGGCGCACCGGAAGCATTTTCGGGAGGACTGCGACGTTCTGATCGCAAACATCATGAACACGATCTCTGCGGTTGTCATGTTCTTCGTGGCTGTGACGATGTTGATC
>CADBLW010000097.1 GCA_902795625.1 uncultured Lachnospiraceae bacterium
AGGGGCAAATGCGGTACAATAAAGAGTACTGAAGGAAAAGGGAAACCGAGACAGAGTGTGGAGGACGAATGAAGCTACGATACCGCATATTAATACTCGCCGGCGTGTTCCTGGTGTCGCTGATAGTATTTTTCAGCCGCGTCAGTCTGCACACGTACAGCAACGAACTGAAGACCGTGGCGGCATCGCAGGCCACGCTTCCGGTCGTGAGCTTCCGCGTGGGCAATGTGGAGGTCAATCCGACGCTCGGATATACGTTTGAACCGGAGATGCAGATATTACGCGAGTGCGTAACGCCGATCGGCACAAATATGGATTTTGAAGTGCTGATCAATGAGTACGGAAGTGTAGTGAAGAAGTTAGTCTGCGAGGTGATCGAGACGCAGACGCTGACAAAACTGGATACGAAGGAAGTCAAGGCGCTCAAGCGGACGGCGGACGGAAGACTGAGTGCAAATGTCGTGCTGACGGGCAACATCGCGTATGATACGGAGTACTCCTGCAAGCTGACGCTCACGACGGGCGACGGCCGCGACGTGTACTACTACTCAAGACTTGTGGTGGCGTCGACGGGTAATCTGAAGAGAGAGATGGATTTCGTGATGAAGGTCCACGATTCCCTGCTGGATGAGGACCGGAAAAACGATATCGAAAAATTCCTGGACACCGTGGACGGCGCGACGGGAGCTGATTTTTCGCACGTGTCCATCTCGGACAACCTCGAGACCGTGAGCTACGGAACGATGAGCCCGAAGCAGCTGGAGGTTTCGATACCGAAGATCACCGAATACAACTCGACCTATGTATGCGTCGTGCTGGATTCGGAAATGCAGATATACACCAACGACGCGGAGGAGAAATTCCGCGTGAGAGAGGATTTTCGGCTGCGCTGCCAGGGTAAATCGGACATTCTGTTCAGCTATGACCGCACCATGCAGTCGGAGTTTGACGGAACGCTCGTGAGCATCAACCGCAACCAGATCAAGCTCGGTCTGACGCCGGTCACCGATCTCAACTACAAGCTGAGCGATAACAACAAGTACCTCCTCTTCGTGTACGACGGCAACCTCTGGGAATATGACATGACGCGGAACACGATGGTGCAGCTGTTCACCTTTGACCGTGAGGGCGGCGACACTCTCCGCTATCGCAACGGGCGCCACGATTTCAAGCTGATCTCCGTGGAAGACGACGGAAACGCGGATTTTGTATTTTACGGATACATCTCGAGAGGCCAGTACGAGGGCCGCGTAGGCATACTGTACTATCGGTACCACGCGGACGAGGGCCGCATCGAGGAAATGATGTTCGTGCCGGTGACGGTGCCCTATGAGATCCTCAAGGAGGAGTTCGGGGCGCTGTGCTACATGAACGACTACGACGAGTTTTATTTTACGCTGTATGATACGCTGTACCTGTACCGAACTCTCGTGCATGACTTCACGGTTGTAGTGGAGCACATGCCGAAGCACAGCGTGCTGTTCGAGAAGGAAGGAATTCTTGTCTACCAGGATCAGTACGCGGTGTCGGACAATAAGGCGCTCGTGTATTACGATCTTGAGAACCGCAAGCCGAGCACGGTGTCCGCGGCGGCGGGCGATCGGATCTGTTTGCTCGGGGAAATCGACGGGGAGCTGATCTACGGACTTGCGCACGCAGCGGACATGACCTTCCACGACAACGGAACCGAGCATGTGCCGATGTACCGCATCGTCATCGAGGAGCTGGACGGTACGGTCGTCAAGACGTATGACGCGGAGGAGGACCTGTACTCGTCGGCGGAGATCGCGGACAACGCCATCAACATCGACCTTTGCCGGAAGACGGACGAGGTGATCCTGACGGAGGAGGACGGCACGGAGACGGTGCGTCCGATCTACGAGGACACCGGCAAATACAACATCTTAAAGAGTTCCAAGCCCGCGACGCAGAAGATCACGGTCACCGGCCGGTCGACCACGCTGATGCGCAGGGAATACTATATGAATTTGCCGTCCGGATACAAGCTGGAGGGCATTCCGAAGACGGAGAAGACCGTGTTCACGGTGCTCACGGGCAACACCTCGGTGCGCGTCGGAACATGGATCGATCCCCGCTACTATGTCATCGCCTACGGCCGTATCCAGGCGGTGTCGGACCATCTCGGCGAGTGCATCAAGCTGGCGGACGATACCGCCGGCTGCGTGTACGACGGCAAGGGAAATATCCTCTGGAAGCGAGGCATCAAGCCGGATCGCGCGAACGCGCGTAATGTGGCAGCCAAATTCACGGATGACGACTGCACGGAGCTGCAGGCGATCCTGCAGATGTTCCTGTCCTACAAGGGCTCGGCGACGGACGCGACCACGTGCGACATGAACCGGAAGGCGTTCCTCACCTGGCTGACGGAGAGCATCCCCGGCAGCGGCGTGGACATTTCCGGCGTCACGCTGTCGGAGGCGCTGCAGTTTATCGCGGACGGCCGACCGGTGGCAGCTCGCTACAAGGACACCTGGGTGCTGATCATCGGCTACGAGGCGGAGCGCCTGACGGTGATCTCTCCGACAATGGGTCGGAAAATGACGATCTCGATCTCCGACGCGAAGAAGACGATCGAGAAGGCAGGGGTTTATTTCAGTTACATCGACTGACAGCAGGGGTTTGCTGAATGATAAAGAGCCGCGCGGGCGCTTCGGGCGTCCACGCGGATTCCTGATACAGTACGGAATAAAGAGAGAAGGGGAAAATGTATGGCCAGAGTATTTTTGATCGTGCTTGACAGCTGCGGTGTCGGCGAGATGCCGGACGCAGCGGATTTCGGCGACGAGGGCAGCTTTACGCTGCGAAGCGCGGCGACGTCACCTTATTTTTCGATGCCGAACGCGGAAAAGTTGGGACTGTTCCACATCGACGGCGTGCGCGGCGTTGTGTGCGGATCGGGCCTCGGAGCAGTGAAGAGAAAGAAATTTGACGGAGTGGTGTGCCGCCTGGCGGAGGTGTCGAAGGGCAAGGACACGACCACGGGGCACTGGGAGATCGCGGGACTGCCGCTCTCCGAGCCGTTCCCGACATTTCCGGACGGTTTTCCGGAGGACCTGCTCGAGGCGCTTAAGAAGGAGACGGGAAGAGGCATTCTGTGCAACAAGCCGTACTCCGGAACCGATGTCATCCGTGACTATGGAAAGGAGCAGCTTGCCACCGGTGATCTGATCGTGTACACGTCGGCGGACAGCGTGCTGCAGATTGCGGCGCACGACAGCCTGATCCCGACAGAGCAGCTGTACGAGTACTGCGAGATCGCGAGAAAGCTCTGCACCGGCCCTTACGGCGTCGGGCGCGTTATCGCGCGGCCGTACACGGGTGAGTGGCCGTACACGAGAACGGCGCTGAGGCATGATTTTTCGCTGGAGCCCACGGGACCGACGCTTCTGGATGTGCTGAAGGACGCGGGGCTTTCGGTGCTCTCGGTGGGTAAGATCGTGGACATTTTCGCGGGCCGCGGCATCACGGATTTTACAAGAACCACTTGCAATGAAGAGGGAATTGATGTTACACTGAACAAGATGCAGGAGGATTTCGAGGGCCTGTGCTTTACCAATCTCGTGGACTTCGATATGAAGTACGGACACCGCAATGATATCGAGGGCTACGCCAAGGCGCTTTCGTACTTTGACTCGAAGATTCCGGAGCTGCTGGCGGGGCTGCGCGAGGACGATCTTCTGATGATCACCGCGGACCACGGCTGCGACCCGGCAACGGCGTCCACGGACCACTCGAGAGAGTACATCCCGCTTGTGGCGTACGGCAGAAAGATCAAGGGCGGGATCAACGCGGGGACGCGGATCGGATTTTCCGATATCGGCAAGACCATAGCGGCAAAGTTCCGGGTAGACAACGCGCTGGCCGGAACGGTGATCGATGAACTTCTGTAGATAAGAGGAGGATGTATATGGGAAGACTGTTTAACAATTTTTCGAACAGAACATGGTATATCATCGCCGGCGTGATCGTCGGTCTGGTGATCCTCTTTCTGATCCTGAAGCCGGAGCAGAAGGACGGCGATCTGACGCTGAAGAGCTACGACGGTATGACGGAGATCACCATCAAGGAGGTCGTGCGCGAGGAGGCGGATAACAACGGGCGGCATCTGTCGCGCTGCAAGGTCGACCGCTCCAAGGATTTCTATCGGACATTTGTCAAGAAGAATGAGTACTTCATCGGTACCATCGACGCGAACGGACGCTTCCGCGATGCGGAGGACAACCGTGACACAGGCTATTACATCCTGCTCAAGGATGATCACTATTTCTGCCTGATCAACGAGAACGGCTATGCGATCATCTCGGAGCTGATGGCTTCGGTCAAGGTAGACGGACTGAACAGCTACATGCCGTTCCCGTGCGATGTGACCTTTGACTACAACCAGGACAACGAGCTTGATTTCGTCAGCCTTACGAGCGTGGACAGTTTCGAGACCCTCGTGGCTTACTACCAGCGCCTGAAGGATGACTACTACCTCGTCGACACCATCAACAAGACGATCACCGTTCACCTGATCACGGCGGGCGAGATCTCCAACACCACGATGGTGATCAGCATGACGGAGAACGGCGTCCTGATCACGGCGGAGAACCCGAGCTGATCACAGCGTTCTTCGGAAAATGTGTTCTGTACCCCGCAAAGGGGACAAGATATAAGGAGGGGTTTACACTATGGCTAAAGTATGGCCGCTTGACACGGCGCTGTCGTTCGATCCGATCTTCGGAGAGCCGAATCGCGACGGCAATCAGGGGTATGAGATCCTGCCGGACGGCAGAGTAACGATGCGCATTATCGCGCCGAACGCCAAGGAGGTTCTGGTCGACCAGTTCGGCAAGACGCAGGCGTTTGAGAAGAAGGAGGACGGTTACTGGGAAGGCACCTTCGAC
>CADBLW010000098.1 GCA_902795625.1 uncultured Lachnospiraceae bacterium
CTCCCTCGGCAAGTACTATGCTGAGGAAAATGATCACTACTTCACCTACAAGCGCGTCAAGAGCCCCACGCAGATGGAGCGCGACGCAGTGTGCCGCGGTCAGTACCACGGCTGGCTCAAGGAGAAGGTCGGCAGCCACATCGTGCGCCGTTGCCACATCCACCACTGCGAGCAGGCCGGCATCGTCGGCCGTATGGGCTGCGTGTTCAGCCTGATCGAGGACAACCACATTCACAACATCAACAACATGCAGGAGCTCGGCGGCGCCGAGATCTCGGGCATCAAGTTCCACGCAGCCATCGACGTCGTCTTCCGCCGCAACCACATCCATCACTCGACGATGGGCATCTGGTGCGACTGGCAGGCACAGGGCACGCGCATCACGCAGAACTTCCTGCACGACAACCACGCGCCTGAGGGCACGCCCCGCGCCGCAGGCTCGATGATGTGCCAGGACATCTTCGTCGAGGTCGGCCACGGCCCGACTCTGATTGACAACAACATCCTGCTCTCCCGCGCGGGCATCCGCATCGCGACCGAGGGCATCGCCTGCGTGCACAATCTCATCGCCGGCTCCTTCACCTCCGTCGGCGGCGGCACGGACAACATCGTAAACGGCCTCAACCAGCCGCGCTACACGCCGTACCACATCCGCCACAGGACCGAAGTCGCGGGCTTCATGAGCATTTTGCACGGCGACAACCGCTTCTACAACAACATTTTCCTTCAGATGTATCACGCCGATGACGAGGAAGAAAAGGTCCGCCTCGGCTACGAGCGCCACGACAACACCACCGTGGGAACTGCGATCTTCGACGGGTATCCGACCTACGACGAGTGGATCAACTGGTTCGAGCTCGATCAGCCGGCAAACATGGGCAAGATGGCGCAGTATCATTTTGCGCACCTTCCGGTTTGGAGCCGCGGCAACGCGTACTTCGGCGGTGCGAAGGCCTGGGAGCATGAGACGGATTACTTCACGGATGAGGCCGCAGGCAATGCTCCGTACGTCCGCCTCAACGAAAAGGACGGTGAATACACGCTCGAGACGAACGTCTACGACATTCTCGGAGAATTCCGCGACGCCATCGTGGACAGCGACACCTTAGGCTGCGCCTTTGAGCCCGAGCAGCGCTTCGAAGATCCCGATGGAACCGCGATCACCTTCGATACCGATTTCTTCGGCGCGCACCGCGGCGTTTCCGCTCTGCCGGGACCGTTCGCCAACGGCGAGACAGTCATCAAGATGCCAGAGGATATCGCCTGATCGGTCCGCCGCTGCCCGGATCCTTACGGAAAGGTTTCCGATCGTCCGGTTTTAAAGATCATGAAACGAAAAATGCGCCCTGACAGCTTTCGCTGCCGGGGCGCTTTCACATGTTGCTGTATCCTGATTACGGTTCAAAATCCTCCGGGCAGAAGAACTCCTTCCCGTGTTCCACCTTGTCCTGTTCGAGAACAAGAGGGCTATGTACAAACTCCTCAACCTGATGGATCGTTTCCTCCCCGTCCCCGAGATCAAAAATGCTTTTTACGTAATTGCCGTGTTCATCATACTCATACTGCATGATCTGGGAAGGACGTTCCCATCGGATCTTGCGCCCTTGCTCATCGTATACGACACGTGTGAGCACGGTCTCCTCGCCGTCCACCAGCGCCGTTCTCAGCACAAGTTTGCCGTCTTTGTTGTACTCATCCACGCTGTGATATCGGTTATTTTCCTCAAAGTCGAGACTCTCCGTCGTCTCTCTTCGGCCGCCGTCCGCGAGCTCTTCAAATGTGTATGTTGACTCTCTTCTCTTTGTGCCGTCGGCTTCATAGAACGTCCTTTGGATCACTCTCTCCTGCGCATCATACACGGTGACAGTTTTCTCTCCGGTGGAATTAGCGGACGTCTCCGTTCTCGTCCCGTCGGCAGCGAGCGTTGATTCGACCTCCGTTGTGACTACGGCCGGCTCACCGTCAACATCATTCCTGCTGTATTCCCGTGACCGGAGCACTCTTCCCTGCGTGTCGTACTCCGTTTTTGTCCTGACAAATACATCCTTGCCTTCGTTCTCAACGATACTTCGCCAGTCTGCCTTGTCCTGCCTCTTATCTGTATTGTCAAGCGTACACTCTTTCCAGTACTCCGTCCGGGTTTCCTCGTCGTAGGAACGCCAGCTTACGTTGCCGAGACTCCCGGTAGAGCGATAATAGATAATATTCGCTGCGCAGACATACTTCCCGAAGGCATTCTGTTCCCAGATGTCCTCCGATTCCTTGATATAATCGTCATAGATCCCCGAATACGTCAAACAGATCCAGCTGATCCTCTCCCCGTTCTGATCGTACACCGTGACGAACCTGTCCGGATGATCCTCATCCGGATCACGGATCTCGATTTCCGTCGTATTATGTGTCGTTTCATCATACACATAAGACACGACCCGGGTCATCTTTTTACTGTCTTCATCATCGGAATACTGTTCGACTTTCACGCACCGTCCGTACTCATCATACTCATATCGGTACAGCAGCCGTTCCTTCATGCCGGTCTTCGTAAAATACTCCGCGCTCCGGCGCCATACAAGCACGCTTCCCGCCGGGATCTCCGCCGGGATCGTCGGCGTGGGCTCCCTCTTGACGGTTCCGCCCTTATCGCCGAAGATCGTGATGATCAGCACAACAGCCGCTGCGACCGCAACGACGACCAACCCTGCAATGATCCACTTTGTCCTTTTTTGATTCATCTTACTTCCCCCCTTGTATTATAGTTTTTTTGAACCTTTCCCCCTGTATCTGTTTCCGGTCTGTCAATAATGCATCTTTGTATTGTACGACCACAATCCGGCAGGCCATGTCCATCGAACCGGCTGATAAAACGTCTCCGCAAACTGTGCCTCCTCCGCTGTGACCACGATTGGCACATATGTGTAATACTCGCTTTCTTTTGTTCCGTCCGAGTGAACCGTATGAACGCTCTCCACACAGTTGCCGTTCTCATCGAAAATGTACTCGACCGAGAACAATTCCCTCTCCTTGGAAACGATCTTTCCCTCGGCATTGTATTTTTCGGCGGAAACCATCTCCCATTCCCCGTCCACAAGAGCTTCTGCCAGGATCTGGTTGCCGAACTCGTCGTACTCATAGCGGTAGCAGGACTCGGTCCCGTCGTCATCACGGCTGGTGTACTTCAGCATGTTGCCTCCGCGCCTGGGTTCGTACTCCCGCTCCGTGCTTCTTGATAAGCCGTCCTGAAACCAGTATTCCTCTTTGGTCTTATTGCCGTAAGCATCATACTCCGTGAGCTCTCTCATATATCCGTTCAGGTCATACGAGACATCCCGCCAGCCCCCGTCATCGAAGTACTGATACTCGTACCTCCAGTAATCATACGTATCATCCGAAAAATAAGCCGGCTCCGTCCTGCTCACAACTCTTCCGAGGCTGTCCGTCCTGGATTCTCCGAACATCGACTTATCAACGCCGCCGTCTCCTGTCGGAAGTTCACTCCATTTTTCGATAATGTGTCCGTAGTCGTCTCTGAAGTAGGTCTCCCTGGACCACGTAATCTCCGAACCGAGACCTGCATCGTAATCCGTCAGAATATTGCCGAGCCAGTCGTAGGTGCTGTCTCTCATCAGGAAAAATGAGCCGTTCTCCGCGAGATCATATCGCCTGCTGCGCGTTACAAAGCCATCGTTATCGTAATCGTATTCATACCGGTAATAAAACACGTAAGCCCCGTCCTCGAGGTCATACCTCTCCTCGCTCAGCTTGTTTCCCCTCGTATCAAACACATAGATCGTCTTTGTGTCCGGCACGTACAGTGAGGCCATGGGATTCTCTCCCCTGTTTCCCCTCTCAAACAGGGTCACCGTCGTATACCGTGTGTCGCTGTCATAGGAAAATTCACACTTCGTGTGCGGTTCGGTCTCGTCCGCGTAATACTCCGCCGACGAGATGCACCGTCCTTGCTCGTCATACTCGTACCGGTAGGAACAATACCTTGACCCCTTGTCCGACTCTTCGCTGACCTCGGACAGACGCCACAGAAGCACGCTTCCCTCCGGAACCGCGATCGTCGGTGTCACCGTAGGTGTCGGCGTTACCTTCGGCTCCGCCGGTGCATCCTTATGAAACAGCGTCACGAGAAGCACGACAAGCGCCGTTGCCGCGATCGTGAGAAAAACACCGGCAAGGATTTTCGCTGTCTTTTTGCTCATTGATTCACTCCCCCATTTTACGCATAGATACCGGCCGCCCGCGCGCTCGCGGCAGCCGGATTCAAAACGGATCCGGATCACAATATCGCCGGACCTTCAACAACTCCTGACTATAAAAAACCGCCGGCTCATCCGCCTGTCATTCAAGCGATGCCGCCGGCGAATCCCGTTTCGTCAATCCACTTTTTTCAACAACACATGAGAGAACTTGTACTGTGCGCCCTCTCCCGCGGAGTTGCTGTTGATGTGCGGGCCGCTCGGGCCTGCAAGTCCGCGGCAGATCGTCTTCGTGTACTTGTTCTCCGTGTGCCGCATCACGTAGCCCGCAAGCTCCTTGCAGCCGTATTCGGAAAATGCCGCGTGGTTGTAGCCGTCCACATCAAACGTGTAGCTGCGTCTGCCCTCAAGACGGTCACGGAAGATCAGGATCTCCTTTGCGCCGGCTTCGGCATCCTTCACAAGATACTGAACAACCTTGTCGTTGTCGAACTTCTTGTCCACCTCGGTGCGCTGTCCGAGCGAAGCAAGATAAGCGCCGAGCTTGGCTGCGTATACAAACGCCACCGCGATCACGATCGCGTACGCGAGAGTCCCCGCGACAGCGTCGCCCGTCAGCTTCAGGAAATTGGAAAGATAGCCGACCAAGGTGCTGATATTCGCAAACACCAGAATGATCGTTGCAAGCATTCCGCCGTACTGGATGATCCGGTACCAGCCGGGGCTCGCCGACTCGCCGTCTCTCTCGATCCTGCACTGCCGGAACTGGAACGTAAACGCCAGCACCACCGCCGCAACAAACAGGAGCACCATTCCCGTCCAATGGTCTCTCAGGTAACTCATAAAACACTCCCTCCTTAATCGCCGAAAGGCAAAAAACGGGACAGGATGAGCTCCTGTCCCGCATCTCACCGCATTACGGTTACTGTACCACATTTTCCTTTTGTTTGCAATGCCAATGCGTATGTTGCCGGCCGATATGTGTTCGTTTCCCCGTCCGACAGCTTCGTTGACCGACCGATACACTTCGGTTAGGCTCCGGTTACCTGTCCGGATCCGTAAAATGCAGCTCCGTCGCCGGGTTGCCGCTCGCATCCACCGCCAGGCAGTCGTAACTGGTCTCGCCGGTCACCGAACTCAGTTCATCGATCGTTCCCTGGATCGTGCCTGCATAATTGCCGTCCTCATCCCTGAGGATATGCTCGTGAGTTAAGAACGCGCCGTTTACGAACTCTCCGCCGCTTAAGACAGTTCCGCTGTGATAGTAGACGGACGTTTCCAGGGTTGTCCTGCCGATCACGACAGCGGCATCGGTACCGTAAATATCCACATTGATCCCGCGTTCGATCATCAGTGCGGTATCGCTCAGCTCCGCGTTCAGGAACAGGCCGATATTGTTGGCGCGGTCCTCGTTGACCGTCAGCGTGCCGGTTCCGGTCAGCGTGACACTGCCGCCGTAATAGAAGCCCCAGGCAAGGATCGTACCGACATGGTTGTCGCCCACGAGGTTGATCTTGAACCCGTTCCCCATCAGATTGACGACGAGTCTGGAGATCGTGCAGTTGTCAAGCGTCAGCGTATTGGTCCTTGTGTCGTACGAAACGCCGGGGATATCCGAGCTTTCATTTACTCCGTCGACCCAGTCATCGCCCGAGATCAGATACTTGTCCGTACCTTCGCCCGGATACAGCACCGCAATGAACACTTCGCTGTTTCCGAAGGTGCTCGTTCCGCCGAAATCCGGAGTACCGTTCGGAAGCGTCGGAAAATCAATATCCGTGACGGCTGTCGTCGGTGTCGGCGTCGGTGTTTCTGTCGGCATCGCGCTTCCTGCAACCGCGTCGTAATAGATATCCTCACGGTACACCGAGTACAACCCGCCGCCGGGAACATACAGACTGTACGGATCATCGATATCTCCGACCGGTATCGCCCAATCCTCCAGCATGTAACCTAAGAAGACTCTGTCGACAGTCATGCTCGATGTGTCAAGACTGCCGTTCCATGTGGCAAGCCACTCCGCGACCTCGCTCATCGGATCCCCGTCCGTCAGCGACGAATCGAAAACCGTGCCGTTGGGCGCCTTCACATGGATCATCGTCCAGGTGACCGGACTTGCAAATGTATTGCCCTCCGCTCCGTACAGAAGCTCCGGCGTCGGGGACGGCGTCGGTCCTTCGGCAGTCGTGGGTGTCGGCAGTGCCGGTGTCGGCAGTGCCGGTGTCGTTTCGCCCTTAGGAGTCGGCGTCGCGATGATAACAGGCGTATCGTCGGCGTCACCGGCATCGGAATGACCTACTGCCGTTGCCCGGTCGTTCAGAATGTCGAGCTTCAGCGGATCGAACCCGAACGATGCGAAAAGGATGGCAACCGATGCGACAGTCGCCGTGACCGGTACCATGATCGAACTGAGCACCTGTCTGCGGCGGTTCCGTGCTCTTCCGGCCTCCGCCGCGGCGGCATTTTCCGCCTCCAGCCGCGTATTCTCAGCCGATTCGTGCTTTCCGATCCGCGGTGTATTGCCTGTGCCTGTTCTTCGCCGCGTCGTTTCCGTCTCGTATTCCGGCGGCGCGGCTGCCGCCTCCGGCGTCATCAAAGGGCATTCCGGAGCGGGGAAAGCATTTTCACGAGGCATATGAAATTCTTCTGCCGGCTTTCCGTATTCGTCCGGCACGAAATCAGTTCTCATACAGTGAAACCTCCTCCGAAACATCTGTTGCGTAATACGTGTTTAACCGTAACAAAGATGCTTTTCGGAAGTCATGCTCCCTGCTGATCCTTGTCGAAATGCACATCCACCTGAGGGAACGGACACTCCACGCCGAGCTTTCGGAAGCCGAGCAGAAGGTCATGGTTCAGCAGACGGGCGCCGGAGTAGATATCCTTTTCTTCCACGTTGACTACAAAACGAAGAATGACCGAGCTGTCCGCCAGTTCCTGTACACCGAGGTATTTCGGCAGTTCCTTCATGACATCGGGATGCGCCGCGAGGATCTCCTCCATCAGCTTGGGGATGCCCGCCTCCAACTTCTCCAGATCGGTCCCGTACGGGATCGCGATATCGCTCACGCTTCGCGAAGGCATGTCGGAACGGTTCAGTATATTCTGCATCGCCGAGTTGTTGACGATCTTGACATTGCCGCCCATATCGGTGATGCACGTGGTACGGATCCCGATGCTCGTGACCGTGCCGCGGAAGCCGCCGACCTCCACGATGTCGCCGACATTGTACTGGTTCTCAAAAAGCATGAACGTGCCGGTCACAACGTCTGCGATCAGGCTCTCCGCGCTGAAACCTACGATCAATGCCAGAATTCCGACACTCGCCACGATGGTGGAGACGTTCACGCCGAGGATCTTAAGGCCCCAACAGAGGATCACGATCGCCGCCACGTACTTGATCAGGCTGGAAAATATGGAAAGGATCGACCTCGCCCGATGATTTTCCGGCTGGAACAGACCGAGCACAAACTCAAGAAGCGACGTGAACGCGAGCACGCCGAGCACCATGGCAAAAAGCTTCAGCACTCTGTTCCATCCGACGCTTTCGAATGCCTCCCCGAGGCTGGAAAAACCGAATCCGTCGGTTGCGGTTCCGATCCCCAGCACCGCAAAAAGCAGAACAACACAGACGATCAGTCGTATCAATACGGATTTTTTCAGTTTCATGATGCTACCTCCTGATGAAGTATTTACATAGTCTCAGTATAGTCTATTATAACGGCGGATTCAACGGCTGACGCGTTACATTCCGCATTTTGTCTGACAATGTAAAATAATGCGGCAAATCGACAGAATTTTTCCATTTCGCGAACCGGACGAGGTATTTGGAAAAAGCAAAAATAAAGTCAATTAACTCTTGACATAGTTTTCAAAACTATGTACAATGTTGATACAAAGCATCGGATAACGTATTGTTTTCTGTTAATAACGGATTTTTTTGTGAATTCCCTTGCTTTCTTATTTGCAGTGCGGTATATTATGGTTGATTTAGAAGCCGCACCGCAACTATCGGAGGTTATTTATGTTTCAGATCGTTGTGGATTCCGGCGCCAATATTCCTGCCGAACTGGTCAGGCATTACGACATCAAGGTACTCTCCTTCGTGAACATCGCGGACGGCAGACCTCTCGTATGTTTCGACCCTGAGCTCTCCATCGAGGAGGAGCGTATCAAAGGCAAGGAGTATTATGACGCGATCCGTGCCGGGATGAAGGTTCAGACCGGATTGATCGGCTGCGGCGAATTCGAAGCATGTTTCCGTTCCCTGATGGAGAACGGCGACGATGTGCTCTGCCTCACCATCAGCAGCGGCATCAGCGGTACGTTTAACGCAGCCCGCCTTGCCGCCAATGCGATCAATGAGGAGGCTTCCGACGAGACCGAGGGTCGTCCCCGCGTCCGTCTGATCGACACGAAGAACGCCTCTCTCGCCACCGGTATTCTTGCCATCTACGCAAGCGAGTTCCGGGCGAAGGGAATGGACATCGACGAGGTCGCTCCCCTGATCGAAGGACTGGTTCCGCAGATCAACGGTGTATTTACCGTCGGTGATCTCCGCTATCTCGCGAAGACCGGCCGCCTTACCGGTTCCAAGGCACTGATCGGCAACCTGCTGAGCATCAAGCCCATTCTCCGCGGCAACCGCGACGGGTTCATCGTTCAGTTTAAGAAATGCCACGGGCGTAAGGCAGCGCTCAACACTCTCGTCTCTCTCGTATGCGACAACATCGTCGATCCGGAATCGCAGATCCTCGGTATCGCACACGCGGACGCATATGAAGAGTCGGTCTACATCATGAATGAGATTACCAAGCGCGTTCACGTGCGCGGGTTTATCAATACGACTTACGATTTCTGTACCGGCAGCCATGTCGGTCCCGATACCATCGCACTGTTCTTCCTCGGGAAGGATCGCGAGCTCGGCGGGGAAGGGATCCTCTCCCGCGCCTCCCATGCGGTTTCCGCACAGCTTGAAGCGCTCTGCGGCGACGGACGCATCGCTCCGATTCCACAGGGAAGCAACAACCGCGCGTAAGCAGTTAATCAGCCAATTACAACATTTTCTTCATATTCCTCAACAGGAAAACGGGGCATATTCGCAAGGATATGCCCCGTTTTCCCGTCTACAGCGAAAAGATCCTTCTTCAGCGAAAAATCCTCTCCCTGACGAAAAACACGAAAATACGGCAAAAATCTTTCCCCAAGGGTAATAAATGGTACTCCCGATGCGCTATTATGACCTTGCAAGGGGGAGAAAGCCCCGGAGTACCGGGGGAGAAACCAAAATACGCCTGTCAACCAACATAATCATATCCTACGAAAAATGCGCCCCGGAGGGAGTCCGTTCAACTCCTTCCGCAGGCGCATTTTTCATGTGTTGTTTTCCTCTGAAGTGCTTCGGGCGTTCGCCCGCCCGTCACTCATTTTCCTCTTTATACGATCTTCCTCTTTACGCAAAGGCAATTGTCAAATGTCGCGCAGGGTCTACTTCCACTCCAGGTAGCCGTCGATCGGCAGCAGATACTGATCATCCGTCACCGGTTTGTA
>CADBLW010000099.1 GCA_902795625.1 uncultured Lachnospiraceae bacterium
TAAAACTCGTCGTCAAATCCGCGCACCAGCGGTTCGCGGCGGTTCATCACGCGGTGTTTGAACAGTCCGAACATTTTCCGCTGAAGAGGGATCTTCGGGATCCCGTAGTGGTAATACAGCGCCGCCTGCGCGCCCCAGCAGATGTGCAGCGTGCTTGTGACGTTCGTCTTGCTCCACTCCATGATCTGCACGAGTTCATCCCAGTAGGCAACCTCCGTAAACTCCATCTGTTCCACCGGAGCTCCCGTGATGATCAGTCCGTCGAACCGACGGTTCTTCACGTCCTCGAAGGTCAGATAAAACTGGTCGAGGTGGTTCTTCGCCGTGTTTTTGCCGGTATACGACGCCGTGGTCAGGAACGTGATGTCGATCTGCAGAGGGGTGTTGGAGAGGCTGCGCATCAGCTGCAGCTCCGTGTCCTCCTTGAGGGGCATCAGGTTGAGGATCGCGATGGACAGCGGACGGATGTCCTGTGTCGTCGCGCGGTTCTCGTCCATCACGAATATGTTTTCTTCGATCAGCACCGCTCTTGCCGGCAGATCATTGGCTACTTTGATTGGCATGGCTTAACGCCTCCTGTATTCTTTCATATCGCCCGCAAGGGGCTTTTATCAGGCAATCCTCACTCGGAGAGCTTCAGGAAATCCTCCTCCGAGATGATCGGGATCCCCAGCTCCTTCGCCTTCTTGTTCTTGGTGGAATTGCTCGTCGTATCGTTGTTGATGAGGTAGTCGGTCTTCGCGGAAACCGAGCCGGCAACTTTGCCGCCCCTCGCCTCAATATACTCCTTCACCGCATCCCGATTCGGAAAATGTTCCACACTTCCGGTGATCACGAACGTCTTGCCGGTGATGGCCGTCGTCTGCACCTGCTCGGGTGCCTCGAAGGTGATGACCTCCAGAAGGTTCGCGATCCTTCTGCGGTTCTCTTCGTCCGCCATGTACTCCGTGAAGTTGCCTGCGAGCACGTCGCCGAGACGCGAGATTGAACTGATCTCCTCCGCCGTCGCCGAGACGATCCGATCCCAGTCGTAATCCATCTCACGGCAGATCAGCTTCGCGTTCGCGAGGCCGATTCCCGGTATTCCGAGGGAGTATAAAAACTTCGGCATCGCAGCGGTGCGCGCCTTCTCGCAGGCCGCCAGAAGATTGTCGAAGGATCTCTCGCCGAACCCCTCGGTCTGTGTGAGCACCTCGCGATGAGCGGAAAGCTTGAACAGATCGGCCGGCTCATGCACGAGTCCGAGCCCGATCAGTTTCTCCAGCGTCGCCTCCGAAAGGCCCTCGATATTCATCGCGTCGCGCTGAACAAAATGCTCGTACGAACGCACCTTCTTCGCCGTGCAGGCGGGGTTGGTGCAGTACAGAGCCTTCGCCTCGTTCAGCATTCGCACCTCAGTCGCGCCGCCGCACACAGGACAGGTGTTCGTCACGAAGACGTTGCAGCTGCGAACGCGCTTTGCCGACGCGTCGCAAGTGTTCTCCCCGCCTTGGAAGGCTGCGTCAAATGCCTCCTCCGACACCGTATTGCCGCTCCTTGTATGGTTGTCCGCGATCTGCGGGATGATCATGTTCGCTTTATATACGTCAATCTGATCTCCGGGGCCGAGGGCAAGCTCCTCGAGGATGCTCACGTTGTGGACGCTCGCTCTCTTCACGGTCGTCCCCTCGAGTTCCACGGGATCAAAGATCGCCACCGGATTCAAAAGGCCGGTCCGGGAAGGACTCCACTCGATCTCCCGAAGCGTCGTCGTTCTCGTCTCATCCTTCCACTTGAACGCGATCGCATCGCGCGGAAACTTCGCCGTGCGCCCGAGGCTGTTGCCGTACGCGATATCGTTGTAGCACAGCACCAGACCGTCCGACGGAAAATCGTTGGTCTCGATCTTCGCTGCAAATACCCTCACGGTCTCCGCGATATTTTCCGAGTTGACGATCATATATTCCACCGGCGAGAAGCCGAGCTCACGCAGGTATTCCATCTGCTCCACGCGCGTGGCAAACCCGGGCTGGCCGTCCATCGAGATCAGTGTGAACGGGAAGCAGTATACGCTGCGCTGCGCCGTGATCTCGTTGTTCAGCTGCCGCACGGTGCCGCTGCATAGGTTGCGCGGGTTCTTGTAACGATCCTCGTCCTTCTCGATGCGGGCGTTGATCTCCTCGAAATCGCTGTAGCGGATCACCGCCTCGCCGCGAAGCACCATCTCGCCCTTGTAAGCGATCCGAAGAGGAATGTTCTTGAACACCTTCGCGTTGTTCGTGATGACCTCGCCGATCTCGCCGTTGCCGCGGGTGACCGCCTTCACAAGCTCGCCGTCGCGGTACGTGAGAACGATCGTGAGACCGTCCATTTTCCACGAGAGCATGCCCTCGTGCTCCCCGAGGAAATCCGCGAGGGCACCGACCTCCTTGGTCTTATCGAGAGAAAGCATCGGTGACTCGTGGCGCTCCTTCGGAAGCTCCGAGAGGACCTCGTAGCCGGCGCGCTGCGTCGGACTGTTGGCCAGCACAAAGCCGGTCTCCTTCTCGAGTCTGACGAGCTCATCGTAGAGCGCGTCGTACTCGAAGTTGCTCATGATCTCGCGGTCTTCCTGCTCGTACACGCGCGCCGCGCGGTCGAGTATGCCCACCAGCTCCCGGATGCGTTCGATTTTATCGGAATTCGTTTCCATATCGTCTGTTGTCTCCTGCCATGTCGGTTTCCCGTTGAAACCGTCGGTACTGTTATGCCCGAAACTACTGTTCGCTGAAATCTTCCCGCACCGCGCTCCTTACAGCAGCCGGTACAGTTCCTTCCGCTCCTCCGCCGACACCTCGCGGTACTGTCCCTTTTCAAGGGTTCCGAGAGAGATGTTCATCACGCGGATGCGCTTTAAGTATGTCACGCGGAAGCCGAAA
This sequence comes from uncultured Lachnospiraceae bacterium, assembly GCA_902795625.1. Taxonomy (GTDB): domain Bacteria; phylum Bacillota; class Clostridia; order Lachnospirales; family Lachnospiraceae; genus ISDg. The sequence continues at coordinate 2,898 of CADBLW010000099.1, forward strand.
TACTCACACATACGACGGATCTGCCGGTTCATTCCCTGGATCAGTACGATGGAAAATGTCTTCTCCCCGGTCCTTCGGATCTTCGCCGGTGCAGTGACCTTTCCGAGGATTGGCACGCCCTTCGTCATTCCGACGAGGAACTCATCCGTGAGCGGCTTGTCCACCGCGACCACATACTCCTTCTCGTGGCGGTCCCCCGCCTTAGCGATGCGGTACGCCAGATCCCCGTTGTTCGTGAGCAGGATCAGCCCGCTGGAATTCTTGTCGAGGCGCCCTACCGTGTAGATGCGCTTCGGATACTTCAGAAAATCAATGATGTTGTCCGGGTTGCTGCGGTCCGAGGTGCACTCGATACCCTTCGGCTTGTAGCACGCAAGGAGAATGTCCTCTTCCTCCTTCTTCGCTTCCGCACCGGCCACTACGACCTTCTGTCCGGGCAACACACGGTCGCCCGCCTTCGCGGTCACGCCGTCGATCGTCACCTGCCCGGCTTCCACCAGACGGTCCGCTTCACGACGTGAGCAGATCCCCGCCTCACTCAGATATTTGTTGATGCGCACACCTTCCGCATTCTGATTGTTGTCATCCATATTTGTCTGTCTCCCGACTGTCAATCCGTTCGCTTGCGGGCATTTTCGCGGGAATTTGCGGTAAAACCGCGTCATGATCACGGACGCTTTTCCGCGACAGTTTCCCGACTGCCCATAGTCGATTTATTGTATCATGTTTCCCCGTTTTTCACAAGCACAAAAAAGGGACCGCCATGGTGAGCGGTCCCGCATCATTTTCCGAACAATTATGCCTTTTCAAACGCCTCTTTGGTCTCCTTCAGCGCCTTCAGTTCAAAGAACACTGAGACAGCCGAGAACGCAAATGTCAGGATCAGGAATCCGTAAGACCATTTCAGGTACTCGGACACGCTTTCCAGGTAGGACGCGCCCAGATCGTCGATCTGCGTCATCAGACCCGGATACGGGTTCTCGATCGCGGTTTCTATTCCGACCATCCGGATCTCAAAGAGAAATGTCGTGCCGAACGTGAGAAGCACCATCAGGAAATAGATCTTCCAGTAGAGTGTCCAGCGGTCATGAGCCGTTTGAAATTTCGGCAGGCACAGCTTGCTCATGCCGTCGCAGTAGAACTTGTAGAACAGAACGCCGAGAATAAGCGTCGCGATATTCACGACCGCATGGTCCGTGAACAGCTGCACTCCCATAAGCGTGACCATCGCGATCCCGAAATAGACCGCTCTCCGGAAATACACCCGGATGTCCGACAGGCGATGGAGCTCGTATACGATCTTCACCATAAGCCCGAACTCGACAACCGCAAGGAAGATCACGATCCATCCGATGATCAGTTCATTGTCCTCAAGCCCTGTCTCGCTTAAGCTGTTGTTGAGATACCGCCCTGTCTGAAAGACAAGAAACACACCCGCCAGCATCGCCGCACACATGGCAAACAGATAATACACATTCAGCCGATAAAGCTTGTTGATCGGATCGATCGCCTTCTTGCAATCCCCGCTGTCCACCTGCTCTGCCGCAAGATCTTCGGGAGTGGCATCGGGATCCGTCGCACGAAACAACTCTGCTCCGCACGAGGGACAGGTTTCCGTTCCTTCCTTCACCTTCGCACCGCAACTTTTGCACAACATATTCAGTACCTCCCCTATAGTTATCACAACCGCTCAATTGACTTAATCGTAGTCTTCAACGCGATCAGCTCAAACACCGAATCCAGGATTGCCACGAGCGAACTTCCCACAACCAGAATGTTTGTCCAGCGAAGAAGATCTCTTAAGATCTCTTCTTCCGTCCTTCCGACTTTTCGTGCCGCTTCCCCGGTCAGATCAAAAAGGCTCACCTGGAGCGTCTCATTCGCCAGCGCAGCCATCTTCACTCCGACAACAATGGCGAAGATAACCGTGATTATCGTGGTAATAACATATACCGTCCAGTATTTTACCCAGCGATCATGCGCATCCATGCAATGCGGCATACACAGCTCATACATGCCCTCGCAATACTTTTTGCAGAACAGAATGCCGACCACGGCATCCGCCAGATCGATCAGTGAGCTGTCCACAAAGACACCGATCAAGCTCAGTACGATTGAAACAACAGCATAGTACGTTGCGTTCCGGAACGCAGACTCAATATCCGCAAGCCGGAAAATCTCTCTGGCAACCTTGACGAGCAGACCAATTTGGATCAGGCTGAGAACTCTGCCGATCCACACGAGCGTCTCACCCATCGCGTTCAACTTGTCACCGTCCAGATCGCTTCCGATATACTGTCCCGCGTTATACAGCGCAATGAACGCCAATACAAGACTGATGCATACGATAACAAAAATACATATGCGCATTTTGTATATCGTCCGGATCGGATCCAGCGCATTCTTCTGTCTCCTGGTATCACTCACAAGATCAATATCCCGAAGTTCAAACATATTCTTCTTCAGGGAATCGATTCCGGTTATCGACCGGGATAACGTTTCCTCCCCGCATATCGGGCAGACCGTCATTCCGTCCCTGATGGAAGCTCCACAACTGGTACAACGCATATAAACACCCCCCTTTTGAATCAACTGCGAAATACCTTACTCATTTGAAGCCTTTCGGATATACTATCACGAAAAATGCATTGTGTCAATATCATTTACCACAAGATTGCAAAAAAAGCGCTCCTTTCGAAGCGCTTCTGTCCTGATGGACCTGAGGGGAGTCGAACCCCTGTCCGAATGCCAATCCATTACGGTTTCTCCCATTACAGACCACCTATCCGGCTTGCGCCCATTCCCTCCTCCGTGCGCCGATGATCGGGCTCACGGACTCAGTAGCTTCATGATACGCCCACGCGGGCAAAGCTTATCGCGTGTCGTTTCCCACGTAGATGATGCCGGTTGACCGCTGCGTGGGTGCCGCGGGCCGACAGCCGCCTAATTAGGCAGCAAATGCAA
>CADBLW010000100.1 GCA_902795625.1 uncultured Lachnospiraceae bacterium
GAGACGATGCTCAAGAAGGTTCCTTCGGATCGCCTGATCCTCGGTGTTCCGTTCTTCGCCAGAAAATGGATGATGAACGAGGCCCACGGCGAGGACGACCCGGTGCCGAACGAGGCGGCCGGTATGGATACGCTCAAGAAGTTCATCAAGGACAACGGCGGCACGGCAACCTGGAACGAGGAATGCGGCCAGAACTACGCGGAAGTTACCGAGGAGGGCAAACTGGTCAAGATATGGCTTGAGGATGCGGAATCCATGAAGCTGAAACTGGATGTGATGAAGGACAATGATCTTGCCGGCTGCTCCGCATGGAAGCTCGGCATGGAGTCAAAGGACATCTGGCCGTTGATCCAGTCGTACTTCAGCGAAGGCGAATAATCCCGCGATGACGGGTTTCGTCCTCACGGAAAGCTTGAAAGCGGTATTTATTCGGAGGACCGGACAGAGCGCCGATCCTCCGATTTTCAATTACTAAGCGGAAAATGTTCCGACTGCAAAACGGGAACTGTTCTCTGCCGAAAGGATATTGAAGGTGAGTGCATGAAGAAACTGTATGATGACAATGCGTACGCGACAACATTTGACGCGGTGATCACGGCGGTCGAGCGGGACGCGGGAGAAAGCTGCGTTTGGCTGACACTGGACGCAACCCTGTTCTTCCCGGAAGAGGGCGGACAGTCGCCGGACCGCGGCACCGTCAACGGGCTGGCCGTGACGGATGTACAGATCAAGGACGGTGTGATCCGGCATAAGGTGAGCTGCGGTGACGAGGGAGATGCCGGAGTGGGAGACTCCGGGATGACAACTCCCGGACTGGGAGCCGCCGGGCTGACCGTCGGTGCGACGGTGCACGGTGTCATTGACTGGGAGTACCGTTACCGCAATATGCAGATGCATACCGGCGAGCATATATTTTCCGGGCTGGTCCACTCGATTTTCGGGTACGACAACGTGGGGTTCCATCTGAGTGACCGCACGGCGACGATGGACTACAACGGAAAGATTACGGAGGAGCAGCTCCGTGAACTGGAGGAGCGGGCCAACCGCGTGATCACGGAAAACCGCGAGGTGAACGCGTGGTACGCTACCGAAGAGCAATTGGCGAGGATGTCGTACCGCAGCAAGAAGGCGATCGACGGGGCTGTCCGGCTGGTGGAGATCGACGGCGTTGACCTGTGCGCCTGCTGCGCTCCCCATGTGAAAACTACCGGCGAGGTGGGCTGCTTTAAACTGATCGGATGGGAGAATTACAAGGGCGGCGTGAGAGTTTCGTACCGCTGCGGCTTCCGTGCAATGGAGGATTACGGAGAGCGCCTTGCGCTTCTGACGAAACTGTCACAGATATTGTCAGTGAAGACGGAGGACCTCTGCGCGACGGTGGAGAAGCTTCAGGAGGAGCGGAAGCGTCTCGCCTACGAGCTTGTGGCGAAGGACCGCGCGATTGTGCGCACGCGCATCGCGGAACTCGCGGCGGCGGACGGTCGGGAGAGAACCGGTGACGGCAGGATAGACGCGGCTTGTGTGCTGTTCCTGGAGCCCGCTGAGGCATCAATCCTTCGGTATGCTGTGGATGAGATGAAGGCGCGGTACGCGGGTGTGTGCTGCGCGCTGCTTCCGGTGGGCGAGACGAAGGGATCCGACCCGGCAGCGGTGGAGAAACAGAACGATGCGCTGACCACCCTGCGCTACCTGATCGAGCAGGACGGCGGTGATGTGAGCGCCTGGCAGCAGATGCTCCGGGAGCGCTTCGGCGCGAAGGGCGGCGGCCCGAAGAATTCCGTGCAGGGGAGTGTTACGGCAGAGGAGCAGGCGCTTCGGGAAGCGCTTGCAACTATGGCTGACTGATATGACAGACTGAGGAGTAAGACTATGTGGCATTGGATCCGAATGGCATTGTATGTGATCGTCGGCGGCTGCAGCATCTGGTACGGGTATTTTGTGCGCTCCGTCGGGGCGGGCAACACATTTTACCGCGTATGGTATGTGCTGGGAGCGATATTGTTCGGCATGGCCGTAGCGGTGTATGCGCGGCTGTGGGGACGGATCCCGAAGGGACTGCGGATCACGTTCGTAACGCTTGTGATACTTGGACTCGCGGTATATATCGCGCTGATCGCGCGGATCGCGTCGGAGTTTCAGACGAAGACAGCGGAGACTGAGTACCTGATCGTCCTCGGCGCGCAGATGCGGGAGAACGGCCCAAGCGTCGTGCTGCAGTATCGGCTGGAGACGGCGACAGAGTACCTTGCGGAGCACCCGCAGGTGAAGTGTATCGTGTCCGGCGGCAAGGGCAGCAACGAGACTGTCTCGGAGGCTGAGGGCATGCGGGATTACCTTGTCGCGCACGGCATTGACGCGTCGAGGATCATTCTCGAGGACAAGTCGACCGACACCTCGGAAAATCTTCGCTACTGCCTTTCATTGCTTCCTTCCGCGGACACGCCGGTGGGCATCGTGACCAACAATTTTCATATGTACCGCGCGCTGGGGATCGCGGAACAGTGCGGCTATAAAAACGCGTCGGGAGTGCCCGCGCGCTCCACGGCGGAGTATTTGCCGCACAATATGACACGCGAGGTCGTCGGTGTTCTGAAGGATACACTTGTTGGAAATATGAAGCTGCGGTGACAAAAAAAGGAAGCCAGAATTACCGAACAGTAAATGCAGTTGACATTTTTCGAAAACTATGATATATTGTCCTCAAGCAGCGTTCTGCTGCCGAAGCGAATTAAGGAAGTGTAGAAAGAAACCAGGGGGTAATATACCATGAAGAAGACGAGAATGTTTTTGGTGCTGCTGGCGGTCTTTACGATGTTCTGCCTTACCGCGTGCGGCGCAAACGATGACGACTCATCGAAGAATGATGACACAGCCAATTCCACAACGGAGTCGGGTGACAAGAAGCCGGCGGGAAGCTCGGAGGAAACCACTCCTTCGGGCACGGAGGGAACGACCAAGCCGTCCGATGAAAAGGTTCCGGCAGTGAAGAGTGCTTCGGTATTTACGGATTACAGCGGAAAGACGGCCGATGAGATCGCGGCCAACATTCAGGCAATCCGCACGATCGCCGCAACCGATACGATGGAAAATTACGCGGACAGATTTGACTTTGCTCCGGCCTCCGTCAAGATTGAGAAGGAATACACCCACATCGGTGAATATTTCTGGACCTCCGGCAAGGATGGTGCGAAGGAGTTTGCGGGACTTATCTCAATTCGCTGCATAACCAGGGATGACGGCACCTTTGCGCCGGATGACGGCAGCTGGGCGGACATCACGATTTATTTTACGAACGAGACCACTGCGAAAGCAGTGTATGAGAAGGTTTATACCATGCTCTACGGAGAATGGGGAATGACCAAGGATGACGGAACCTTTGAGTGCTGGGGTCCTACCAGCGATGATCGTGACGACGATGATTGGACCACTTGCTTCGGAGCCCGTCACGTTGAACTTAGATGGCCGAGTGAGATCAATCCCAGCTATAAGCTGAATATCCAGATCGGCTTAAGAGCCGCCAACGAGTAAACGGCGCGGTCGGCAACACAGAGTATACGGCATTATACGGAACAGGCCTTTCGGGGCCTGTTCTTTTGCGTTTTGAGAGAGAGTCATTCCCCCTGACGGAAGCCGCGTTCTGATGCGATGTTTGCGAATGGATCGGTTGACTTTTCCCCCCGATAATAGTAGTATTACTTTATAGGGTCGGATCCCGCTTTGGGGCGGTTGCAAACCGTGGCGGGAGCCGGTCGAACAAAGCGTTCAAGACAAGAAGGAGAAAATGTATGGATATCAAAGAAGTTACCAAATCATTGCTCAGCGCGTCCAATGTGAAGGCAATCGCAGGCAAGTCCGGCGCAACCCAGACGCAGGTCAAGAGTGTTCTGTCCTCGGCGCTTCCGGCGCTTCTCGGCGGCAAGAAAACTTCCGCGGATGAGATCTCGAAGGAGACCGGCGTCAGCAAGGCGAAGGCGAACGGCATTCTGTCCGCAGCAGGCCCGCTTCTCTCGGGACTTTTCGGCGGCAGTTCGCAGCAGGAGGAAGAGAAGCCCTCCGGCACCGCAGCACTTCTCGGCAGCCTTTTGAGCACCGTCAATATCGGAAGCCTCGCCTCGGGCCTTATGAACCTTGTGTCCGCGGACAGCTCGGATGAAAAGGAAGAGGAAGAGGAGAAGCCGAAGAAGCCGAAGAACGGCAAGAAGAAGACCGAGTCGGCATCGGGCAAGAAGACAGATTCCAAGAAGAAGACGGACTCCAAGAAGAAGACCGACTCTAAGAAGAAGACCGAGTCGAAGAAGGACACCAAGAAGAGCTCGCCGCTCGACAGCGTGACCGATCTTCTGGGCGGTTTGTTCAAGTAAAATAAGACAGCGCAAGAGACGATTTGATTCCGCATCCGCGGGACTGATGTCTCCCGGGTGCTTTTTTGTAACAACGCGTAAAATACGGAGGAAGAGACTATGGCTATGAAGAATTTGCCGGAGATCACGGCTGTAAACGGCGGAAAATGCTGGGCATCGGAGGATTTTGACACCTTCCGCGTGAAGGTGTACGTGCCCGCGTGCGACCTGCCCACGGACATTATCAACTACGGGTTTGAAGCCCCGTATCTTTTGGTCTTTGAGGAAAATGAGCGAGGCCCTGAGGAGGCGGTTGCCTGGTCCGAACAATGCGGACTTGCGGGCATTGCGGCCCGGTACGGCGGCAGTGTCGTGTTTGTCTACCCGAAGGCGGCGGACGGCTGGGCCGGCGCGGATGTGACGCTCTTTCAGGAGCTGATCGCAAACTCGAAGATCCATCAGTATTTTACGGACGGGTGCGTTACGATGATCAACCGCTTCACGGGTGAGCCGGTCGGAAACTTCATCCGCGGGGCGATCTTCCGTACCTTCCTTTACGGCTTCGGTGCTTCGGCGGACTATATCGCAAAGAACCTGCTGCAGACCGTGAACGGCGAGTATCTGTGGGGCCCGGGCGAGATCACGCCCGCGGTGTGCACGCTGGAGCGGCTGTCGGTTGTTCCCGCGCCGCAGAGAGCGGACATTCCGATCGTTTCGATCGGAAACGGGAACGATGTGAACAAGGCATTGTCCATGGGATGCGACCACCTGCTTGTGCGCGACCGCGCGGACTACGGCTTCGAGTTTGACACCTTTGTGCGGAGATTCCGCCGCTGGTGCGGAAATCTCGAGAACGAGCCCGTGCTTTCGGAGATGGGCATGGTGCGCGAGGAATGCTTCGAGATCCTGCCGACGTCGCCGGACAACTGCGGCGATGACAAGGGCACGACGGAGCACAAGGTCGGATATGTCGCATATTACAACAAGGACCTCTTTGATAACGGCCCGGTGCCGATGCTGCTCGCGTTCCACGGCGGCGGTGACTCGGCGATGTACATCTCCAACGTTTCGGGCTGGTACAAGATCGCGAACCGTTACAATTTCCTTCTCGTGGCAATCGAGAATCACTTAAACAGCACCGCGACCGAGATGGTGGCCTTAATCGACCGCCTTGCGGCGCGCTACAACATCGACCGCACCAGAATCTACGCGAGCGGCTTCTCCATGGGC
>CADBLW010000101.1 GCA_902795625.1 uncultured Lachnospiraceae bacterium
ATCTGCCCTACACGCGACAGGTGAAGGAGTACGGCCTCTACGCGACCATAGCGAAGACCAAGTATGTCAATGATAAGCAGATTACGGATCACTACGCGATCATTCCTACCGGTGACGGCCAGTCCGAGCTTGCTTCGGTCGGTGAACTGGCAAGAAAGGTGTATGACCGGATCGTGAGACGTTTCCTTGCGATCTTTTATCCGCCGGCGGAATACCAGAAGATCTCAATGGAATTAGAGCTTCGGTCAGAGCATTTCTTCAGCAGCTTCAAGGTGCTGGAGAATCCGGGATACCTTGCTCTGTACGGTACGGATGAGGCGAAGCGCGCCGGTGCGGACGAGCCCGCGAAGGATGCAAAGAAGGGCAAGGACAAGGAGGACGGCAAGGATAACGACAAGCCGGAAGAGGAGCCCGAGGAAGTGCTCGACACCGCGTTGTTCGACCGCATCAAGGCGCTGAAGAAGGGCGCGATGATCGATGTCGCGGGGTATGAGCTCAGGGAGGGCGAGACGAAACCTCCGAAGCGCTATACCTCAGGTTCGCTGATCCTTGCGATGGAAAATGCAGGACAGTTGATCGAGGATGAGGAGCTTCGCGCCCAGATCAAGGGAAGCGGTATCGGAACAAGTGCTACCCGCGCCGAGATATTGAACAAACTGATCAAGATCAATTACCTGAACCTCAATAAAAAGACGCAGGTGATCACGCCGAAGAAGCTTGGAGAACTCGTATTTTACGTAGTGTACGTGTCCATCCGCTCACTCCTGAACCCTGAACTTACGGCAAGCTGGGAGAAGGGCCTTACACAGGTGGCGGAGGGGAAGACCACGGAGAAGGAGTATCTTGAGAAACTTGAGGCGTACGTCACCAAATGGACTGACTACGCGAAGACCAAGAAAGACCATGACACGCTGAGAAATCAGTTCCGCGTTGTCGATTCCTATTACCGCTGACGGATCGGAGAAAACTATGAGCTATGTGGAATTCCATGATGTGACGAAGATCTACCGTGTGGGCGAGGTGACCATCCCCGCCCTGAACGGCGTGTCTTTCGAGATCGAGAAGGGTGAGATCTGTGTCGTTGTCGGAGCTTCCGGCGCCGGCAAGACAACCATCCTGAATATACTCGGCGGAATGGATGTCGCGACGGACGGGACGATCCTGCTGGACGGGGTGACTATTTCCTCGTACGACCGCAAGCAGCTGACGGAGTACCGCCGTTCGGACATCGGCTTTGTGTTTCAGTTTTACAACCTGATACAGAACCTTACCGCAGTGGAAAATGTGGAGCTTGCCTCCCAGATCTGTCGTGAACCGCTGGACGCGTCGGAAGTGATCGCGGCAGTGGGGCTTGCGGACAGAGCGAAGAATTTTCCGGCGCAGCTGTCGGGAGGCGAGCAGCAGCGGGTTGCGATCGCGAGGGCGCTTGCGAAGAAGCCGAAGCTTCTGCTGTGTGATGAGCCCACGGGAGCGCTTGACTACCGCACAGGAAAGGCAATCCTCGCGCTTCTGGCGGAGACAGCGAAGAAGTATGACATGACCGTCGTGATCATCACGCACAACCAGGCCATCGCGAAGATGGCGGACCGCGTGATCGAAGTGAGCAGCGGCAGGATCAAGAACATGTACAAAAACGAGACGGTTCTGCCGGTGGAAGAGATCGAGTGGTAATAATGACGCGGACAGACACCGCAGACGCGGATGACCGTGAATTGAGCGTAATATAAGACGAAAACGTAACAGAAGGAACAAGAAGGAAAACCCATGACGAGAGGTATGCGTACAACGACAGTGCGGGAAATCCGCGCCAGTCTCGGCCGGTATCTGGCGATAGCGGCGATCATAGCTCTCGGAGTGGGCTTTTTTGCGGGTTTGCGGATCACGACAGCGGATATGATCGCGACGACGGACGAGTATCTGGAGGAGCGAAAACTGTTCGACTACCGGCTTGCATCCACCATCGGCTTTACCGACGCGGAGCTTGAGCTGCTGCGCAAGGACGGTTTAGTTGTTTCGGCGGACGGAGAGATCCGGCACGAGATCCTCTGCCACGTCGATTCGGACAGCGATGACTGTGTCATGGCGTTCCATTCGATCACTCACGGCGTGAATGAACTTGAGCTTGTCGAGGGCCGCATGCCGGAGAAACCGGACGAGTGTGTTGTGGATTCCCGAGGCGGCGCCGCGGGCCATATCGGTGAGAAGATCCTTATCTCTGCGAAAAATGAAAACACCTCCGAGGATGCGGACACGAACTCGGAACATTTGAAATACAACGAATACACGATCGTAGGAGAAGTATTTTCCCCGATCTACTTAAACTACGAGCGCGGCACAACGGAACTGTTGGACGGCTCCATCGCAGGCTTCGTCTGCATCGACCGCGAGGGGTTCGCGAGCGACATCTATACCTCTTTGTATGCCGTGACGAACAACGGGGAGACGATCTACAGCGACGAGTACGACGCGATGCTTACGCGCACGAAGGAACCCATGGAGGCGCTGTGCGAAAAGCTCTGTGCGGCGCGCCGGGAGTCGCTCTCGGAGGAGATCCGTCAGAAGGTTCGCGACAGGGTGGCAGAAGAGTTCGCAAAATACGGCATGGAGGTGCCGGCGGATTACGACTACCCGTACGATGAGTACGACAACGTGGAGTACGAATCGTACTGCCTGGACCGGAACACGAATGTGGGCTACGTATGCTTTGACAACGATGCGCATATTGTGGAAGGCCTTGCGACGGTATTTCCCGCATTTTTCATACTGGTTGCCGCGCTTGTGTGCATGACGACCATGAGCCGCATGATCGAGGAGCAGCGCACGCAGATCGGCGTGATGAAGGCGCTCGGCTATACGGCGCGTTCCATCTCCGCAAAATACATCATCTACTCCGGAAGCGCCGCGATCGTCGGAGGCGTCGTGGGCTTCTTCGTCGGTTGCCGCATGTTCCCGTTTACGATATGGAAGGTGTACGACATCATGTACGGCTTCACGGACAAGCTGATCTACGTGTTTGACCCGTGGCTGTTCGTGTTCTGTATGGCAGTCGGCGTGATCTGCCCCGTGGGCGTCACGATACTGAGCATTTTACGGGCGATGAGAGAGGTGCCGGCGGAATTGATCCGTCCCCGTGCACCCAAGACAGGAAAACGGATCCTGCTGGAGCGAGTACCGTTTTTGTGGAACCGGCTCTCGTTCCTTGCGAAGGTTTCCGTGCGCAATGTGGTGCGATACAGAAGACGCTTCTTCATGATGGTGATCGGGATTGCGGGCTGCATGGCGCTGTTGATCGCCGGACACGGGATCCGCGATTCGATGACGACGGTGACGGCCGTCCAGTACGGAAAGATCGAGCGTTACGACTATTCGGTGCTTCTCGATGACATGACACATGAGGAGTTTATCGAGGAGACGAAGGATTATATTGACAGGACCGTGTTCCTCATGGAAATCCCGGTGACCGTTGTCACGGAACAGTCCTCGAAGGACACGTACGTCTATGTTCCCGAGTCGGAGGAGGAGTTCGCGGGAGTTGTCACAAGGACGGATGTGGACGGTAAGGAGCTTCCCATTCCGGCCTTCGGCGAGTGCTACGTCAATGATAAGTACGCCGACCAGATGTCAATCCAAGTCGGCGATACCGTGACGCTCCGGCGGGAAGGCAAGGCGGATGTGACCGTGCGTGTCGGCGGGATCATGCTCAACTATGTCGGAAACTGCATGTATATGACGAGGGAGACGTTCCTGGAGATCACAGGGGAGGAGCCGGTGTTTGACACCTGCTTCGCGGTGAGGAAGGACGGCACGGACGCGTTTGAGATCGGCGCGAAGATCAGACTGATCGAAGGAGTTTCGTATGTGAACGTTGTCGCCGAGTTTGAGCGTCGTATCGCCAACATGCTCGAGCGGCTCGATGTCATCGTCGTCCTCGTGATCGTATGCTCTGCGGCGCTGGCATTTATCGTATTGTACAATCTGACAAATATCACGATCACGGAGCGGCTTCGGGAGATCGCAACGATCAAGGTGCTCGGCTTCCGAAGCATGGAGACTGCGATCTACGTGTTCCGCGAAAACCTGATGCTGACGCTGATCGGTGCCGTTGCGGGAATACCTCTCGGACAGCTGCTGCTTCGCTTCCTGATGTCCAAGATCAAGGTGGACCTTGTGTCCTTCCGCACCCACGTCGAGTGGCAGAGCTATCTGTACAGTTTCCTGTTTACGCTGCTGTTCGCTCTGTTTGTCGACTGCGTCATGTACCGCCGTCTGGAAAATATAGACATGGCAGAGTCGCTGAAGAGTATCGAGTAAACACATTTTACATATCGCGTAAATGTTTTAATGTAAAATAGGCGAGCCAAACGGAAAATAGTTGCATTTTCCGAAGAATTCATGTATACTGTAAGAGTAACTACGGTTTACCTTTTGCGGATCATATTTGTGATCACAAGGCGCGGGGATAGCCGTAAGGTGAATAATACCCGTCAGGGGAGGGGGTACAATATGCGAAAAATAAGAAAAGTTCTTGCCTTCATTTTACTTCTTGCGCTGTCAGTTACGGCACTGACGGCATGCGGGTCGAAGGATGACGAGAAGGAACAGGAAAAGAAACCGAAGATCGTGAAGGGCAGTCTCAAGGATATGATGGATGAGATCCAGAAGACGGAGTCCGGCACGCTTCACATGGAGATTACGTTTGACACGCCTTCCAAGTCCGGAGAGGACCAGGGCGGAAAAATGGAACTCGACTATGAGTTTGACAAGAAGAACAGCGAGTCTTCCATGTCGCTCAAACTCAACATTAATGCCGGCAATGAGAAGATAAACTTCGGCCCGGTGGATCTGCTCAGAGAGAAGAACGAGAAGCTGTATTTCAACCTCGGGATCATCAATGAGATCGCAAAGGCCGCAAAAAGTGAAAACAGACTCGGCGACAAGCTCAGCAATCTGGACGGCTGGTTCATGCTTCCGCTTCCGTCTGATCTGCCTGAGTACAAGGCACCGGCAGAAGATGAGCTGCTAGGTTCATTTGTGACGGATCTATTCAAGGAACTGCCGCAGGAGAGCGTGGACGGCAACTACCGGATCTCACTCAAGACCAAGGACAATTACATTGCGCTTGTAAACGCGTTTAAGAGCCTTGTGCAGGGCGATTACAAGTCTGTTATCCTGAAGTCCTATGAGCGCGACAATGTGCTTACGCAGATTGATATTAACAAGTATGTCGCAGACCTGATCGACACGTACATCGATGACATCCGCGAAGTTGTTCGCGAGTACGGGGAAACGATGAATGTTACGGAGAGCCAGCTGGAAGAGCTTCTCCGCGAGGCGAAGAAGCAGGATTACGCGAAGCTGATCGACGAGTTTATGCAGAAAGAGAGAGGTGTCTCGATCTTTGAGAAGCCCACGAGCGAGGAGATTGAAGAAAGCCTTAACGAATATGTGAATTCGCTCGATGAGATGATCGAGTCACTGTCCCGCGACGAGGATGGGGATTATCCGGACACCGAGATCCGTTTCTATGCGGACGACAGTGCGTACAATGTTGAGATTTCTTCGTCTGCAGTACAGAATGACGGCGGCAACATTGTGATCAAGGTGAGTCTCGAGCCCGGCAAAGTCAGTGTGAAGGCTCCGGACAAGAACGTAACGATCAAGCAGATTGCAGATGTACTCTTTGATTCGTACTCTTCGTATGTTGACAAGAGCCGTATGGCACAAGACGTAGCCAGCGTTGATGAGATCATGATGGCTGCCGAGAAGGTTGCGATTGATGTGGAAGTGAACGCGCAGGTCGGTGAGCAGTTCATCGTCACGTTTGACAAGGGCGCCGTCAGTGTTTCCGCTATCGATACTTCAGGGAATAAGGATCAGATTGCGTGTGATATCTGGAAGGAAATCACGTTCTACGGTTCTGACAGTTACGCCGCAAGGTCTGAAGTCCTCAAGAAGGCTTCCGGACAGTTGGTCGGTACGTTACAGGAAAATGGTTCCCTTGAGTGGAAGATTACAGAAGCGGACGAGAACCTGAGGGAGTTTCTGAAGTATTCCGAAGACTTTGCGTACAAGTATGATCTGAAGTGATCAATGATACAGATAATGCGGAATTGACATTGTTTCCGTGGCAACGGTAAGAGATCGGGTGCGGCATAGGCTGCACCCGATTTTTTGTGTTCGTAAATGATTACGCAAACGGCATATTTATTATTTGTTTGACTAAGGTTTTTATTTTACATGGCTTAGAAGTTCTGCTATAATGAAAATTGTTGATGAATTGCGGGCAGCCTGCTCGAATAAAGTGTTAAAACAGGAGGTTGAGGTAATGAGGAAACAAAGGTTGAATCGAATTGTGGCTTTTCTGACGGTACTTCTGCTTGTTGTTGGAATGCTCGGTCCGCGTGCGTATGCCGCAGAGGCGCAGACGCTGCTTCTAGGCGACGCCAACGGAGATAACATGCTTGATGTGCGAGATGCAGCAGCTATTTTGAAAGAGTATGCACATGCTTCTTCTGGGGCAGAAGGCAGTACGCTTACTCCGGAACAGTTGACCGCAGCCGATATAGATAATAACGGCAGAGTTGATTCCATTGATGCCTTTATCGTTTTACGGTATCTGGCAAACGATCCCTCACTGAACACTGCCACGCCGGATCCGAATCTTACCATAACGTCCAGCCATAAGGACGACGGGGACAATACTGATGTCAAACTTTCCTTTTTATGTGACGGAAAGGATGAGGTAACGGTTGTTTCCGGGACGAGTGTCACTCTGAGCGTTTCCGTACCGCTTACGTGTACTGCTGATGCCGGTTCGATAGACGTTCAGTTTGCCTGCTCGGATTCTTCGGGCAAAATAGAAATATCCCAAATTAAAACAGGTGATGCGTTTGAATATTTATCTTGGTTTGTGAATCTTGATGAACTGCGTTATGTTGGCGCTGCAAGCGATACCGTCGTGATAGAAGACAATGCTTTTACGCTTACGGTTGTTGTTCCCGAGGATACGCCGGCGGGAACGTATACGCTCGGTCTCAGCGATCGTTATATGGCCTTTGGCGAGCCGACTGAAGACATGCTTTCCATGTCGTTCACGCCGCTGACCATAACGGTGTTAAAGCCGAAGGCTGAGATTAAAACAGAGCCGGAAGAAAAGATGCTTTTGCACGAAGATACTCCTCAGGAGCTCGTTGAGCCGGGAACTGCATCGGGGGGAACGATGCAGTACGCCCTCGGTGAGGACAATATCGACGAACCTGAATCCGGATGGAGCACCGATATCCCGACGGGCGACGAAGCGGGCAGCTATTATGTGTGGGCTAAGGCTGCGGGCGATCAGGATCACAGGGATTCGGATGCTGTATGTAAGGTTTCCAAGATCGTTCATAAGGTTACGTTCAAGGTTGCAGGCGGCAGCTGGAATGATAAGACCGCGGAGGATGTTGTCCTGCCGCTCTCACGTTATGAGAATGAGGATCTGGCACTTGTCGTCAATGAGGATGACCTTCCGGCAGTAGGAGCTGAACCGGCGAAAGGTTTTCTGCCTTCAGGAAGCTGGGACGGAACCTTTGACAAGATGATCACACAGGATACGGTCTACACCTATACCTATGACGAAGACCCGGATTATGTTCCTGATGACGTAACGGGAGATATTACATTCTCGGGTAAGTTGTCACTGAATGGCCGCGACCTGACGGAGAGTGACATTTTCCGCTTTGAGATTACCGACGGAACTGAACTGATTGCGACTGCTGCTTCGGATAAGACCGGTAAGATTTCATTCCCGAAGATCAGTTACGATGTTAATGACATTGGGGAGCATACCTATTATGTGAAACAGGCCGCGACGGATATCGCGGGTGTTACCATAGATGAGACTGAGTATAAGGTATCTGTATGGGTATTCTATACCAAAGGCGATACCGGACTTACGGTCAACCCGTCCGAGGAGTTCAGCGCTCTGTACTTTACCAACACCTTCAGTCCTGTGAAACCGGATTATACTGTTCCGACCGGACTTACCGCAACCTACGGTCAGACCTTGGCGGATGTTACACTGCCGAGCGGCTGGACCTGGGACGATGAGTCTGCAACGAGTGTCGGAGATATCGGGGAAAATGCTTTCTCTGCAACGTTTACACCTGATGACACGGTGACTTACACCACAGCAACGGAAAAGCTTACGATTACGGTCAAGAAGATCGCAGCTCCGAAGGAACTGACAGATGCACAGAAACCTACAGCCATTGATGGCCTGAAAGAGAACAGTGCAGACCAGACACTTCTGACTGCTCCGAAAGAACTTCCCGATGGTTATACCATCGAGTACAGTCTGGATGGAACCAATTGGAGTGCGACGATCCCAACAGGTAAGGACGCAGGTGAGTACAGCATTCAGACCCGCTACGTCGGCGATAAGAACCACGAGGATTTCGCCGGAGAGACCATCAAGGTGACCATCGCTGAGAAGGAAAAGGAGAAAGAAACCTATACC
>CADBLW010000102.1 GCA_902795625.1 uncultured Lachnospiraceae bacterium
CCCCACATCTGCCGGTTACCGAAATAATCATCCTCCCAATGGTCGCCGACGTAGCCTTCGTCGCCGCCGAGCGGCGTCTCCTGGTTCACGACCGCAAAATCGGCCATCTGCACGTAGCGCTTGATATAATCGTAGTTGTGGCTGAAGTCAAATTCACCCGTCTCGCGGTTGTAGCCGTCCTCCAGCAGATACCAGTCGTAGAGGTTGTCGCCAACCGCGACCATGCTCACGACGTTCGGCGTCGGTGACGGTGTCGGCGACGGACTCGGGCTCGGTGACGGGCTCGGGGTGTTCGTCGGTGTCGCCGTCGGTCCCGCCGGCTGCGAGGTCGGCGTGGGATTTTTGCCCGTGCCTCCGCTCTTCGGTCCGAACACTCCTGCTGCCACAAGGCCGCACAGGACTGCCAGAACCACCGCCACACCGGCCAGCGCCAGAAGGATCCGACGCTGCTTGCGCTTGCGCTTCTTGTATTTCAAATATTGTGCCCTCGTCATCTTCTGCGCCAAGGTACTGTTCCTCCGTCGTAAATCTATGTTTCGGAAAATGCGGCGCAATCCCGCGCCGGTCTCCTGTTTCGTCCCCGCGGTGCGTCACGCTCCGGGGTACTGTTTTTCGTCTCCGCAGTGCGTCACGCTCCGGGGTACTGTTTTTCGTCTTTTGCTGCGCCGTCACGCAACGGATTTCCTGTCTTTCAAAATCCGCATCCTCACGCAAGCCCGGGCTTGCACGGTTTTCCGGCCAGCCTGCGGTAATGGAAATACAGCTCCTCCGTGGCAAGCGCCATCTTCGTGATCGCAAAATCCTTCCCGTGCGGGTACGTGTACCACGTGTCCTCCAGCGTGTTCAGGTCGACACAGTCGCCGTATTTTCCGAGATACTCGTACTCGATATGCACCGAATACTGCGTCTCCGCCGCGATCTCCATGGAGAACGGGTTCCCCTCGTCGTCGGTGCCGCTCACGTGGAAGCCTGTCATGTCGTGGCGCATCGTGCCGTTGCCGAGCCGCACGAATTTCTTCGCGTTCGGCAGCGAGTCCACGTGCACCTCAAGGTCGCCTGAGCTGTACGTCCCCGCCTCGACCTCAGCGCGCACGTTCGCACGTTCCCACTCATACCAGTCGGGAATATGCGTAAGATCAAATCCTTTTGTATCCGCTGTCCCGGGCTTCATGGAACCGCTCACGGTTCCGCCGCCTGCTGCAGTGCTCTTTGCTGCTGCATCGGCAGTTTTCGTCTCGACCTCGCCGTCCCTCGAAAGCTCCGAGAGCGGGCTGAGGGTCCAGCTCGCGCCGCACGCCTCGCAGAACAGTTTCATCCCCTTGCTGTTCATGCGGAATTCGGTTCCGCACGCAGGGCACTGGTAGAGTACCTTGTGAAGGCCCTCCGCGTGGCCCTTATATTTCGTCGCGATGCCCCGCTCCTTCTGCCATGCGAAGTCATCGTACTGAAACATCTCTAAGATCTTTGCGTTGACCTCGTCAACCGAAGCCTTCGCCAGCTCCTCCGGCGTAAAGATACATGTCATCTCTGCCTCCGTCGGCTTGATGCCGCGGTCGTGAAGGTTCCAGAACGGCGAATTCACGTGGTGTCCGTGACAGATCATCGTCACGACGGGCACCTTCAGGAGCTTGCATAATTTTCCGAGGGATTCGGGCAGCACGGCCGTCGTCCCGCACAGCGAGTAGCGCGCCTCGGGATAGATCACGGCGATGTCGCCGTTTTTGATCACCCGCGAGAGCTGGCGCACCAGGACAATGTCGTTGGTGAACTTTCTCTTGCAGATGCAGCCGACGTTGCGCAACAGCTTTTCCCTTCCGATAAAGCCGTCGATGGCCACGACATAGTTGGCACGGCTCGGGAAGATCGCCTTAGTCGCGACCTTGAAATCCATAAATGCGTTGTGGTTGCACAGCAGCACGTACGGCGGCTTGAGCCCTTCCGTGCGCACCTTTGTGATCTTTGCGCGGTGCTTCCACACATCCGGGAGGCTCAGCATGATCGTGAGCGGCCGCAGGTACCATTTGGTGCGGACCGGGGGCTTTGCCATGTCAAACCGTTCGAAGTTTTTGTGATCCATCGCTGCTCCTTCCGGGACTTTTTTGTTTTCCAGCTGCTTTTCGGCTTTCGATGCCTCGAAATCCTGTGACAACAGTAAATCAACAGTATCATACCACAGAATTTGTTCTACTACAATAGTAAGAAATTCCGAAAAAAGGAGGACCCTTGTACGGTCCTCCTCATCGGCCTTCTGACGGCCCTTCATTATTCATCTGTCGCAGCTCACACCCGGTACCCCTTGAGCAGGATCACCTTGTCGTGGAAGAACGGCGAATCGTCCGACCCGACGCCGATGTAGTCCCTGCCGAGCATGTCAAAGAAGTTCATCTTCACACGGAACTCCGGCAGCCGCCCGAGAACGCGCTCGCCGTCCCACAGAAGCGAAGAGTTGACGATCATGCTCATATCACCCTTGCTGTCCGCGGGGCTTCCCGTGCAGTTCATCGGGATGATCGCAGGTCTGCCCGCCATGAGCTCAAGGATTGTCTTATCGCTTCTGCGGATGCGGAGGTTCAAACCGCTCGGATACGGAAGATCCGAATAGTTATGTCCCGCCGTTCTCGTGTGCTCCACACCGTACTTCTGCGCGACGCGCTTGTCGGAGTAGCC
>CADBLW010000103.1 GCA_902795625.1 uncultured Lachnospiraceae bacterium
GGAAAATATCGCTGTCTTCCTTGTCGGACACGTGACCAAGGAAGGTTCCGTAGCGGGCCCGAAAATGCTTGAGCATATGGTGGATACCGTCCTGTATTTTGAGGGCGATACAACGACGACGTACCGCATTTTACGAGCTGTCAAGAACCGCTTCGGCTCGACGAACGAGATCGGTGTGTTCGAGATGAGCGGGTCCGGCCTCGCCGAGGTGACAAACCCGTCGGAGCACATGCTCCGGGGCATGCCGGAATCGGAACCCGGCTCTGTCGTCGCCGTGACGATGGAGGGGACGCGCCCGATCCTTGTGGAGGTTCAGGCGCTGATCAGCAGGACAAACTTTAACCTGCCCCGGCGCACGGCTGCGGGAACGGATTTCAACCGGATGAACCTGCTGCTTGCGGTTCTGGAGAAGCGCGTGGGAGCATCCCTGTCGGGGTGCGACGCCTACTTAAACGTGGCAGGAGGACTGCGCGTGACGGAGCCGGCGCTCGATCTGCCGATCCTTCTGGCAGTGCTGTCCGGGTACCACAACCAGCCGCTTCCGGAGCATACCGTAGCATTCGGCGAGGTAGGTCTCACCGGAGAGCTGCGCGCGGTTTCCCAGGCGCTCGCCAGGGTGCGTGAAGCGGCCAAACTCGGATACCGGACATGCGTGCTGGCGGAAGCCGACCGCGAGAAGATCGGAAAGGATGCTCCTGCGGGAATCAGGCTGATCGGCCTGAGGAACATCCGTGAGATCCCGAAGGATCTCGCATTTTCCTGAGGATGGATTTACTGATTAGGGATTTTCCGGATCAGATTGTCCCGAGGAAGGAAACATGTTAATTGTAAGGGGAGTGTTATTGCCATGAAGAGACGGATCTTTGCCGCGATCTGTGTTGCAGCCCTGCTGCTCACGGCCTGCGGCAAAAAGGAAAATACATCCAACGTGACGCTGGTACAGATGACAAAGTACGAGCATGTCGTGACAGGGAATACCTCGGAGGAATCCGGTGAGGTTACGCTGATCAAGGACAACGATGGCTATTATGTGACGAACGACACGGTGTACGTGACCGCGAACACACTCAACATCCGGGCGCTTCCCGGAGCCGACGAGGAGGTGATCGGCACGGTTCCTTACGGAACGGCGCTGACGCGCACGGGTATCGGCGAGGACGGCTGGGACCGGATTGACGTCGACAATATGCCCGCGTACGTGAGCAACAGTCTGATCACGACGCTGACGATCTCCGAGAACAGAACGTTCGTCTATTCCAGCGCGCTGCTTACCGTTGTGGATACGTCGCGTCAGCTGTACAGCTACGATTCCATGTGCGAGGATCTGCAGGAGCTTCGGGAGCTGTACGGAGACCGGATGCGTCTGAACTGCATCGGGTCCACCAAGGATAACAGGAGTATTTTCGAGATCGTCATCGGCAATCCCGAGAAGGCGAAGAAGCATATATTTTTCTGCGCCGGAATGTGCGGCGCGGAATACATGAGCACACTGATGTGCATGAAGCAGGTGGAGTACAGCCTGTGCTACTATGAGAGCGGCAATTACAATGGATTTTCCTATCAGGAGCTCTGTGAAAATGTGGCGATCCACGTGATCCCGATGCTCAATCCCGACGGCATCATGATCAGTGAGGAGCATCTCGCGTGCGTACGCAACGCCGACATCGTCAGTGACCTGAAGAAGTGGTATGAGCGCGACAGCAGTAAGGGCGGCACAAGCCTTGATATGGACAATTATCTGATGTTCTACTACGCGAACGCGAACGGTGTCGATCTGCGCCGCAACTTCGACTATCAGTGGTCGCAGATCTCCTACGATACGGATGAGCCCGAGCCGTCGTCGAAGGATTATCGCGGACGTGAGGCGGGATCCGAGCCGGAGACGAGAGCGCTTCTGGCGCAGCTTACCGGCTGCAAGCCCGATCTTGTGATCGTGTACCATACCACCGGTTCCGAGATCAAGTATAAATACGGGCAGGAGGAAGAAGTAAAAACTGCTGCGAAGAGCTATGCGGAAAAACTTGCGGACGTCATGAACTATGAGGTCTGCAAGGACAGCGTCGGTACGGAAGGGTACGGAAGCTATGAGGGCTACTGTAACCAGGTCAAGGGCGTCCCAGCTCTGAGCGTCTACCTCGGCAACGGTTCAACGCCGCTGTCACTCAATGAGTTTAAAGCGATCTCGGACGCCTGCCGCGAATCATGGGCGGTGATGCAGATCGCAGTGATTAACAAGTAAGGAGTTTACAGGATGAAGGTACTTTTGCTTGTGATCGTGGTCATCATCTCGTATTTTGTGATGAGATGGTACTACAATAAACACTGGAAGAGACATCTCTCGGTATCCCTGCAGTTCAGCCAGGAGACTGCGCATGAGGGAGAGTGGGTGTCCCTTGAGGAGGTCATCACCAACAACAAAGCGATGCCGCTTCCTGCCCTCAAGGTAAAATTCCAGCTGTCCCGGTACATGGTCATCGAGAACACGGATACGAAGCACGTGACGGACCATTACTACCGCAACGACCTCTTCTCCATCGGCGGTTACAAGAAGGTTATCCGCAGACTGCCGATGATGGCGACAAAGCGCGGTCCGTACCGCGTGGAGGGCGTTCAGGTAGTCGCCAACGACATTTTCTTCTCAAAGCAGTATGCCCTGATCACCGATTCGGCGACGGAGCTTTTAGTCACGCCGTTTAACTGTGAGATCGGTACGGGCGATCTGCCGTTTAGGACCATGTGGGGCGAGGTTGTGTCCAAGCTGAAGCTCTATGAGGACTACTCGGCGTTCGCGGGTCTCCGCGATTACCAGCCGGGTGACCCGATCCAGCGAATCAACTGGAAGGCTTCCGCACGGTCGGGCGACTGGCAGGTCAACTACTACGACACGACGATGGATAAGCGTCTTCA
>CADBLW010000104.1 GCA_902795625.1 uncultured Lachnospiraceae bacterium
CCGACCGACAATGCCGCTATCGGCACCGTCATCGGCTGCTTTGCCGACAGTTCCTGCGCAGGCAAGGTTCAGCAGGGCTCCGCGTGGTGGTTCAACGACAACAAAAAAGGCATGGAGGAGCAGATGACTTCCCTCGCGAACCTCGGTGTGCTCGGCAACTTCGTCGGTATGCTCACCGATTCGCGCAGTTTCCTCTCCTACACGCGCCATGAGTATTTCCGCCGTATTCTCTGCAACCTGATCGGCACCTGGGTTACCAACGGCGAATATCCCTGTGACCTCACAGCCCTCGGTGGTCTCGTGAGTGATATTTCGTTCAACAATTGCAATCGATACTTTGACTTCGGCCTTACGGTTTAATTTTCCGTAAGGCTTTTCTTCGTCATAATACTACACAATGGTCTTTCGAGAAGACCGGAAAGGACTGCCATGAAACATCTCATCAGCCCGATGGACCTGACGCCCGAGGAAC
This sequence comes from uncultured Lachnospiraceae bacterium, assembly GCA_902795625.1. Classification (GTDB taxonomy): domain Bacteria; phylum Bacillota; class Clostridia; order Lachnospirales; family Lachnospiraceae; genus ISDg. The sequence goes on from CADBLW010000104.1 coordinate 473, forward strand.
TCTCCGAGCTTCTGTCGCTCGCACAGGACATCATGAAGGACCCGGAGCGCTACCGCAAGGTGTGCGACGGCAAGAAGCTCGCAACCTGTTTCTACGAGCCGAGCACGAGAACGCGCCTGAGTTTTGAAGCTGCAATGCTCAACCTCGGCGGCTCCGTCCTCGGTTTTCAGACCGCGGACTCAAGCTCTGCAGCCAAGGGAGAAAGCGTTTCGGACACGATCCAGATCATCTCCTACTACGCGGACATCTGCGCGATGCGCCATCCTAAAGAGGGCGCTCCCTTTGTGGCTTCCAAGCACTCGCGCATCCCTGTGATCAACGCGGGCGACGGCGGACACAACCATCCGACGCAGACGCTCACCGACCTTCTCACCATCCTCGAGCTCAAGGGACGTCTTGACAATATGACCATCGGTCTTTGCGGCGACCTGAAGTTCGGCCGCACCGTACACTCGCTCATCAACGCGATGGTCCGTTACCCGGGCATCCGCTTCATTCTCATCAGCCCCGAGGAGCTGCGCATTCCCACCTATCTCAAGGAGGAGGTTCTCGATGCCAAGGGAATTCCGTACCGCGAGGTCAGCTCCCTCGACGAGGTCATGCCGGAACTTGACATTCTCTACATGACTCGAGTGCAGCGCGAGCGTTTCTTCAACGAGGAAGATTACATCCGCCTGAAGAACTCCTTCATTCTCACTCCCGAGAAGATGAAGCTCGCGAAGGAAGACATGTTCGTGCTTCATCCCCTGCCCCGCGTGAACGAGATCTCCGTCGAGGTGGACACCGATCCCCGCGCCGCGTACTTCCGCCAGGCAGGCTTCGGCGTGTACGCGCGCATGGCACTCATCATCCTGATGCTCGGTCTCAAGGACCGCATCCCGCAAGCGTAAGGAGGTACCGCATGTTAAATATCGGAGGACTTCATCAGGGAGTCGTTATCGACCATATCAAAGCCGGCCAGGGCATGCTGATCTACGAATATCTGGAACTCGGCAAACTTGACTGCTGCGTTGCCATCATCAAGAACGCATCCTCGAACAAGATGGGCCGCAAGGACATCATCAAGATCGAGGGTCCCATCATGCCGGATCTCGACGCTCTCGCCGTTCTGGATCCCGACATCACCTTAAACATCATTGAAAATGACGTCATCGTCGAGAAGCGCCGCGTGCGCCTTCCCGAGGAGGTCACCAACATTTTGCGATGCAAGAATCCCCGCTGCATCACCTCCATCGAGCAGGAGCTGCCGCACCGCTTCCGCCTGACCAACAAGGAGAAGCGCATTTACCGCTGCGTATACTGTGAGCAGAAATACAAAGAGACGAATCTCTGATGCGCGGAAAATGCCTCATCACAACGAAAACATTGGCAGACAAAAGACTTACTGCATACGAAAAAGCGGCCCGCAAAGGCCGCTTTTCCGTTTCTCTTCTCAAATATATCGCGGAGCCGGCGTAATTCTTATTCCCACGTCGGCCGGGACTGCTTTTTATACTCGATCATCATGTAGACAAGCATCACGACGATACCGGTGATCAGGCCGCCGATATGTGCCTTGTTGTCAACGCCCGCGGTAGTCTCAAACATACCGCTGACCGCGCTGTAGATCAGATAGGCAAATGCAAGCTCAAGGACCGGCGCCCAGGAATTGTCCGAATACCCGTCCAGCGGGCTGGAAAGCAAAAGCTTGTACAACACGATCGCAGCGATCAGCGCCGCGATTGCTCCGGACGCTCCGATGGAGGCGACATCGTAGATCTCCGTTTTGCCGATCTCATACGTGACACCGCCGATCACAACGTAACGGGACATGACCGTCGGGAAGAAATGTCCGATGATCACGGAGGAAAGGGATGCGCCGAGACCGCCGACCGCGTAAAGGATCAGCCAGCGTTTTCTCGAGAGCCGCTTCTCCAGCATCATTCCGCACAGAAGCAGGAACAGCATGTTGCCGAGGAGATGCCCGATCCCGGCGTGCAGAAACTGCGCGGTGATCAGACGGTAGAGCTGTCCGTCATTGAACACTGTCGGCCATGACATGCATCCGCCCTCGATCATCGGATCCATGATGTTTCCGTAAGCATCCGCCTTGCGGTTGAGAACCTGCATGATAAACACGAGCACGTTGATACCGACGACGATGAGGGTCAGATAGCACTCCTTCCAATGCGTCGCCCGGCCGTTCCAGAAGCTGTCATCCAGGTAGGAACTCTGCGAGGAACCAGCCGTCTTCGGGATATCGGTGCTCTTGATCTCAACAACCTCAAGATCGCTGAAATCGTCAAACACCTCCTCCTTCGGCTTGTTCGCGCCGTTTCCAACATCCTTATCACCGTAATTCCACATAACACTCTCCATGATCGGGGGCCGGTTATACGGCCCCCGGTTTTTGCTTTACATTATCGCGCACAATCCGTCATTACGCCTCTGCGTTATCCGTCGGTTCCGTCTTCTTCGCAGCCTCCACGACGCCGCTGGCAAGGCCTGCAAGGCCCTGGATCTCCGAAGGGATAATGATCTTCGTCGACTTGCCGTCAGCAGCCTTGGCAAATGCCTCAAGGCTCTTCAGGCGCAGCACCGCATCGGTCGGAGCCGCCTCATTGAGGTAGCGGATACCGTCGGCGTTGGCCTGCTGCACGCGCATGATCGCTTCCGCCTGACCTTCCGCCTCGCGGATGGTTGCTTCCTTCTTCGCCTCAGCGCGAAGGATCGCAGCTGCCTTCTCAGCCTCAGCCTCGAGGATTGCGGACGCCTTCTTACCTTCTGCAACAAGGATCGTGGACTTCTTCTCACCCTCTGCGATCAGGATGGACTCACGGCGCTCACGCTCCGCCTTCATCTGCTTCTCCATCGCGTCACGGATCGCTGCCGGAGGCATGATATTCTTCAGCTCAACACGGTTGACCTTGATACCCCAGGGATCGGTCGCCTCATCGAGGGAAACTCTCATTTTCCCGTTGATGATCTCACGCGAGGTGAGCGTCTCATCGAGTTCGAGGTCACCGATGATGTTACGAAGCGTTGTGGCCGTCAGGTTCTCGATAGCCATCAGCGGATTCTGCACACCGTAAGCGTACAGCTTCGGATCGGTGATCTGGAAATACACGACCGTATCGATCTGCATCGTTACGTTATCCTTCGTGATCACGGGCTGCGGCGGAAAATCCACCACCTGCTCCTTCAAAAGGACATCCAATGCCACGCGGTCGATAAACGGCCACTTGAGATGAATACCTACGCTCCAGGTCTCCTGGTAACCGCCGAAGCGCTCAACGATATACGCGTGCGCCTGCGGAACGACCCGAAGGCAGGAAACAAACATAATAACAAGAACAACAACCACTACGGCGATCCAAAAGCCACTGCTTTGAAAAATATCGGATCCCGTCGTCTCCAGTAAATTCAACATAGCTTACGCCTCCTTCTCAATGATCATTTTCACACCTTCCACACGGACGACAACGGCATTTTCGCCGGTCTCAAACGTCGTTCCGTCCTCACTGCTTCTCGCAGTCCATTCCATGCCGTCCACCGCGACTCTGCCCTTGTTGGCAATATTGTCAACCGGTTCGATGACACGGACGATCTTGCCCGCAACCGCCTCAACGTTGGTCTTCGCTCGTCTTTTGTTGAACCGCCTCACAACGGACGGCCGCAGGATCAAAAGAAGCACTGCGGAAACCGCAACAAACAAAGCACACTCGAGAACCAGATTGTCGGTAATAAAGCTTGTGATCAGCGCTGCCAGCGCGCCGCCCGCGAACCAGATCGTAGTCAGCGCAAGCGTGCATATTTCAACGATGATCAACACTGCAAGTATAGCCAGCCAATACCACGGACTCATAACGTAACCCCCTTTCTGCGGTAAACCTTATTTACTTAATTTTACCTCTGTTTACTCTTTCTGTCAAGCAGGAAAATGAAGAAACTGCGGAAAATAGAATGCGGGCCTCCGCGTTCCGGTCTCTCCGACCGTAAACCCGGCTGCCCGCCTTGGGAATTCCTATATTGTTGTCAGGATCACTTTTCCTTGTCCTTCTTACGATCCTTCCTGCGAAGCTTGCCTTCCTTGGAAGCCTCTCCGCTGTCCTTATCCTCTTCGGCGCTCTCATCCTCGCCGTTTACGATGACGATCTTTCCGTCCTCCACGGTCATGCGGATGCGGTTGCCCTTCACGCCGATGGCGTCGAGCATCTCTCTCGGGATCTGCACACGGCCGGCTCGGTCAAGGATCGCAAACTCGTCGTGGGTCTCCTCCTCGGCAAAGCCCTTGAGGAGCGAAACGTCTGCGTACTCCTGCTTCACGATACGCTCACTGCTCGTCTTTCCGTCACGCATCATGACGACACGCTTTACCTTCTTCGCGAGGTTGATGTCGTGGGTAACGATGACGATCGTGATGCCGAGCTCGGTGTTGAGCTTGCGGAACACATCCAGAAGAGCGTCAGACGTGCGCTGGTCAACGGAACCGGTAGGCTCGTCCGCAAGCAGCAGCTTCGGCCGGTTTGCAAGCGCGATGGCGATGGCGATTCTCTGCTGCTCACCACCGGACATCTGGTTCAGCTTGCTGTCCTTCTTATGAAGCATACCAACAAGATTCAGAAGGTCGAGTGCGCGCTTCTCAACGTCCTTGTTGTCCCCAAAACGGATCGGCAGCTCCACGTTCTGCAGCGCCGTAAGGTACGGGAACAGGTTGCGGGCGTTGTTCTGCCACACGAAACCGACCGTATTTTTCTTGTAATCCACAAGCTGGCTCTCGGTCAGCTTGAACAGGTCCTTGCCGTCGACGTACAGCTTGCCGGCACTGGGACGGTCAAGACCGCCGATCATGTTTAAGAAGGTGGATTTACCGCTTCCGGAACTACCGATAATGGCGACAAACTCGCCCTTCTCCACCTTGAGTTCCAGTCCCTGCAGAGCCAGAACCTCGGTCTCCTTGGTCTTGTAAATCTTCACAAGGTTCTCGCAGAGGATCATGACATTGTCGCCGAGCTGATCCTCGAGCTCACCCTGGGTATTTTTCGCGTAAGCCTGCATGAAGGAGTCGCGAAGCTCCTGGGAGATCACGGACTCGCGGATGTCCGAGGCGTCCATGGAGGCCTTGTCTACGGTTTTGTTTTCTTCACTCATCGCAGCTGCTCTCCTTTGCCGTGATACTCGGTGTTGATGATCTCACCGTCCTGGATCTCGTAAACCACATCGCCGTAGCCCATCAGCTTCGGGTCGTGGGTCGTCATGACGAATGTGATGCCTTCCTTCTCGATCAGCTCCTTGAAAATGGCGATGACCTGAAGGCTTGTCGCGGAGTCCAACTCACCGGTAGGCTCGTCCGCGAAAATGATCTTCGGCTTGTGCGCAATGGCCCGCGCGATCGCGACACGCTGCTGCTCACCGCCGGACAGTTCCTGCGGCATATGCGTCGCGCGCTTTGACAGACCGACGAGCTTTAAGCATTCCATCACACGCTCGCGGTAATCGCCGTTATAGTTCGCAAGCCGCAGCGCGTACTCTATATTCTCGTAGGCGTTCATCACGGGGATCAGCGCTACGGATTGGAAAATGTAGCCGATCTCGTGACGGCGGATGACCTCGCGGTCCTTGTCGCTCGCCTTGGAAATGTCCTTCCCGTCGAAGATGACCGTGCCTGAGGTCGGCGCATCCAGCGCTCCGATGATGTTCAGAAGCGTCGTCTTGCCCGAGCCCGAACGGCCCTTCAGAATGGTCAGCGTATTTTCCGGAACAACGACGCTGATTCCCTTGAGGGCGAGGAAGTCGCCGCCGGCAACCGGGAAGCTGCGTGTCACCTTTTCGGTTTTCAGTATCTCTTTCATTGCAGCCTCCTATCAATCCTCACCGAGCTTCAGCGCCTGGTTGATCTTAATCTTGGACAACAGTACGGAGATCACGGTGATGCACAGCATGAGCATGATCGCGACCACGATGCCGATCTGGATCAGGTCTCCGCCCTGCATGACCGTCTTCGACGGCAGCATCTGGATCTTCGGCGAGTACGCGATCTGGATCAGCGGTACAAACAGCTTCGATGCCAGGATACCGATGCCTGCGCCGAACAAGATCGGCAGCACGGAGCTGAAGAAATGCTCGTTGATCAGCATGCGGATCAGCTCGTTCATCGACATACCCATGGCGCGGTAAATACCGAAGATCAGCTCTCTCGAGCGGATGGAAGTGATCCAGAAGATCAGGAAACCGATGGCGCACAGCACGAGCACAACGATGAACGTGATCGTCAGCATACCGTTGGTCACCTGGTAGTACGGATCGTTCTTCAGTCCGATCATATCCGAGGAGCGGTCGGTAAATGTCTTGTAGGAGATCGCATTTTCCGTCGACCAGTCATAGAAGAAGTCCGTGCTTCCGTTGATCTTCATCCAGATCTCATACGGAACGACCGGATAGTCGAGCAAAATATTGTCGTAGTTGCAGACCAGAAGGTAGTTCGGCACGGTCTCGTAATCGCCGTTGCTGCTCTTCTGCTCGCGTACGTTCTCATAGCCGGGCCAGTAATCCACGACAGCGACAACCGTCATGCTCTTGCGGCCCATGGTCTGGTTCATCTCGTCGAAGCGCTCGATGGTCAGCGGGTCGCCGACGCTCAGGCTGCAGTACTCCGCGAGGTTGCGGGATACGATCAGACCCTCGGGGTTCTGCGCAAGGGCGTTCAGATCCTCGTACCAGTGGTGCTCGGTGACACCCTCGGGCATCCAGCCCGCGTGACCGAACTCGTAGGTATTGATCGCCATGAGTTCCACGTTCTCGATCGGCGAGCCGCCGAACACGACGTTCGCGTTCGTGTCATGGATGACACGTGTCATGGTCTCGACGCGGTCGGAATACTTCTCGGCCATGTCCTCAAATCGCTTGTAATCCGCTTCCTTGTACTGAAGCTTGGACGCGTAGCCGAGTTTGATATTGTTCATGTTGTTCGTCCAGTTTTCCTTCACGACAAGGTCCGCGCCGTCCGTGTACGCAAGACGCTCCTCCTCGTTCTGGTTGACCGTGCGCGCGATGTTCGCGTTGAAGATACCGAGCGCGATGGTCAGCACAAGGAACACCGTGATGAAACTCTGTTTATGTACGTCTCTCGTGATCTGCAGGAACGACGCGTATGCCGCGGGTTTCCACATTTTCCGACCGAGCCGGAAGATGAAGGAGGACAACAGCGGAATGACGCGAAGGAACACGATCGCGCAACTGAGGATGAACAGCGATGCTGAGAAGAACAGCATCGGGTTGACGGACTCGCCTTTCGCGATCGCCTTCATCAGCTCATCCTTCTGGTTGCTGAAATCGTAGTAGCCGTACAGAGCCAGACCGAGAAGCGCAAAATCGAGGAACATGCGCTGCCACAGCGGCTTTGTCTTCTTTCTCTTCTGCGTCTTCTGCTCCACGATGCTGAACCGGGCATACTTCAATACCGGCAGCGTCATGATCAGGATGCCGCACACGCAGCTGATCAGCGCGTATCGGACGGACTCGCCCGTGATCGCCACAGACATGGAGCGGCGTCCCACAAATTCCAGGAACGCGTTCGTGGAACCGAAGATATGGCACAACAGATATCCGAAGGGGATACCGATGATGATCGCAATGCCTCCGAGGATCGAGGACTGCATCAGGTACATGAGCAACAGCTGTGCCCTGCTGACGCCACGGCTCTTCATCATCGCGATCTCACCCTGCTCGATGTCGATCACCTGGTTGGAAACCATGAAGATGAACACGCCGAGAAGGACAAGCACCGGGACCTGAAGGATCCACATCGTGGCCTTGACCTTGGAGCTATCCTTGAGGAACTGCTCGAAGATCTCACTGTAGTTGCTGTACGGTGTGTACAGACAGTCGGTCGTCTTGCTCTCCTCATCGAGATCCTTGTAAACCTGCAGCATGCGGCTGACCTGGTCGATCTCGATGTTCTCGTAGTCGTACAGGACATAGTAGCGGGCGTGCACGTTGCCGGACACCTGCTCATCGTTTACGAAGTATCCCGTGAACACATCCTGCGGGATGAAGAAATCATCCTGATACGACAGCGGATCATTGACCCAGTAAATGTCATTCTTGTCGCTCGCGCGGAACACGCCTACGACACGGATGCGCACCGTCTGCCCGTCCAGCGTGCGATAGTTGTAAAACTCGATCTCGTCGCCGAGGACGATGTCCGAGGTGAGGTAGACCTTCTCGTTGATCACGCACTCGATCACGCCGTCATCGCCCACCGTATCGGAGTACATGCGGCCCGAAACGATGTCCACATGGTTCCCCAGATCGGACAGAGACGCGAGTCTCAGTTTCAATGCGCCGAGCCCGGACCGGCTCACGGTGAATTTTGCGTCCTGCTGGAACGTCAATTCGAATAATGTCACCTTCTCGGTAGCCTTCGCTCCGAACAGCTCCTCCGTGCGGTCCGCCACGGTCAGGCAGCTGTTGTAAGTGCGGGAGCCGCGGCTCTCGTACAGTGTGTTGCTGAGTTTCGCGTCGATGGTAAGCATACCCGGATAGCTGTTGTTCTCCTCGAGGTATGTGTTCATCCGCTTTGTGAGCATTTTCTGCAGCGCCGCATGGGAATACATGGGGTTGCAGCAGGCGATGCCCACCAGAAGAATGTTACCGATCAGGATGCTTAGGATCAGCCATTTTTTGTTTAAAAGCTTTTGTAAGATAAACCGAAACATGGATCCTCCTAATGCACCAAGATGATATCGTTATCGCTGAGTCCGTCGATGACCCAGTATCTGTTACCGTCCGCGCGCATCACGCGTACGTACCGCTTTACCGCGCAGCCGTTCTCGTCGTATACCCAGACGTAGGCCTTGCCCTTCTTCTCTTCATGGGCTTCGCTGTCGAACGTGAAGGACTCAGCCTCGGAGTAATCCACAATCTCCTGCTGGCCGCCCCAGCCGCCGCCCCAGTCGCCGCCCCAGTCGCCCCAGTTACCGTTGCCGCCCTGCTGGCCGCCACGGTTCTGCTGCTGGGTCGAAGCCGCCGGCTTCGGATCATGGTAGACGAGCTTGTCGTCGATGACCATACTGTTGACAACGTTGTATTCTTCGATCTCGATCAGACCGGTGGAGCCGAACTTTCCGTATTCATCGGGGTTGTTCAGCGCGACATATACCATATTCTTGTCCGAGGCATCGTTCGGCCGCACGTTCGGCGAGGAGACGATGTATCCCTCGTAGACGGATTCCTCACCCGCCACCGTCGAGGTCATGGTCAGCTTCTGGCCGTAGCGCAGTCTGACATCCTCCGGCGGCGTCTCAAGGCAAATGCAGTACGAGTCGAGATCATACATCTCAAACAGGTACTCGCCCTCGGCCATCTTGTAGCCGACCTTGAATTTGGAAATATCGTTGATGACACAGTCCTTCTCGGCGCGGATGACCACTGTCTGGCCTTCCCACTCCTCGAAGTTCGTGATCCTCTCGTTGAGTTTGGCGATCTGCTCCTCCGCCTCCTCATCCATCTTCGCGAGCTCCTCCTTGAGATCGGCAAGGTCAAGCTCCGCAAGGGCATACTCCAGCGAGGAGGACTTCATCTTCTTCATGCTCTTGGTAAGTTCATCGATGCGATCCTGAAGGGCATCTCTTGTCTCTTCATAGCGGTCCGTGTACTGGCGGAGATCAAGCTTCGCCTGTTCCTGGTCCGCTCGCCCGATCTCGGCCTTCACCGTAAAGATCGGATCGCCCTTCTTCACCACAATGTCGATGAGACCCTTGACGTGGATCTCCGTGATCTCACCGGGAACCGGATTTTCGAAAGGCTCCGTCACGCGTGCGATCTTCTTCGCGCCCGTAACCTTGATGGTCTCTGAATATGTCACCCGCTGCGGCTTCAGCGTCTCATACTCCACGCCGTACCGGGTAAGGTTCTTCGCGACGTACACGACATCTCCCTCGGAGAGTCCTGAGACGATCTCGGTATCGTTGATCCCGGCCTCGCCGATCTCAACCTCCACCTGCTCCATATAGCCGTCGCGCACGAGCATGACATAGTTGCTCTTTCCGCTCTTGCCCACAGCCGCCGTCGGAACGGTCATGACCGGCTCCGCCGTCGCCTTCGTGAACACGAACTGCACATAGTCGCCGAGCTGGACCGAAGCCTTCAGATCCGCCGTAAAATACGAGTCGTACTTGTTTCCGGTCTTCTCAAGCTCGTACACTTCCTCGTCCGTGTAGGGGATGTATGTCACATCGTAAACGTCTTCTCCGATGTACGCCTTCACATCGGAAAATGTCTCGTAATCCGCGCGGGATACGAAGTTGCATGCAAGTCTCTTTGTGTTGTCCTTCGCAATGGTCAGGAACGTTTTGTCCTCAAGGATCTCGTCCCCGTCCTCATAGACATTGATGTAAACTACGGTTCCTGAGCAGGGTGCGTACACCTTGGAATCGGCGAGCTCCTGCTTCTTCTCCGCAAGCGTCTCGCGGTCCTTCTCAAGCTTCTTGGCCTGCTCCGAGTGAGCACGGTCGAAGTTGATCTGCATCTCCTGCATCTGCAGCTTCACCATCTTGGAGTCGTAGCCGCTGAGCACCTTCGCGTAGTCACGCATCTGTTTAATCTGTTTGTTGAACTGCTCGACCTCGTACTCATACTCGGTCTGCTCTCTTGTGATGGCAAGCTCGAGACGCTTAATGGAATCCTCGAGATCGGGGTTCAGCTCCATCAGAAGCTGGCCCTCATCCACATGATCCCCGAGCTCCACAGCGACATTGCTCGCACTCGTGTCATAGGAGAATTTCAAATCCACGCACTCAGGGACAACGGAGCCGCCCGTGCACTGAACGCTTGTGAGAATTTTCCGTGATACTATGCTGACCGCATTGGCTGTCTCCGTCGGATACAAAAGCTCCGGCGCGGGCTGCGGCTTCTCTCCGCAGCCTGTGAGCGAGAACAAAAGCACCGCTGTCAGCAGAATGGCAATTAATCTCTTCATGGTCTACCTCTACTTAAGAATTACGGTTTCTCCGGGAGTAAGGCCGGACAGCACTTCCGTCCTGTTCTCCTCGGGGTCGCTCTTGTCCTGCACCGACAGTCCGATCTCGATATAGCGGATGGAGCGCATGCCGTCCGCATCGGTCACGTACACAGCGGTTTTATCATCGATCGTTCTCACCGCGTAGGTGGGAATATACACTACATTCGAACGGGAACCCGTCTCAATGATCAGGTCGCCGCTCATTCCGATGACGAGATTGTCATCCGGATGAAGAGGCTCCAGAATGATGTTGGTGAGTCCGCCGCCGGAAGGTCTCTTGATCTTCACGACCTCACATTCGTAATCACCGTACTCCGTGGTGATCGTGTAGACATCGCCGAAGTGATACAGCGAGTCATCCATCACGGACATGGAAAATCCTGTCTTCTCCGCATGGATCGAAATGTATCTCTCGTTGGCGTTGATCCGTCCGTTGAGCCACTGCGGGATCTCACGGATATAATCAACGACACCGTCGATACCGGCGACAAGCTTGCGTCCGCTGAGTTCGGTTTCCAGCTCTCCGAGACGAAGATCCGCGACATATTTTCTGTCCGCGCACTCCTCGTAGTTGTTGGTCGCCCGCTTGAGAGCATCCTCGTCGTACTTTTTGCCGTAAGCCTTCGCGAGAGCCTGACGCTCCTTCTCGATCTCGAGCAGAGCCTCGTAGTACTCGGTCTCCTCCGCAAGCTGCTCACATTGCGTCCGCATTGACTCCAGCTCCTCCGCGATGGTGTCGGTGGAAAGCTCCGCCAGCACATCACCCGCGTGCACCTTCTGGCCGAGAGTGACATACGTCTCCTTCACCGCCTCACCGCCGATGCCGAAGCTCAGGTTCTGCGTCGCCTGATACTCGTAGGTGCATCGCACGGAAACATAGCTGCGGATGTTGCCGACCTTGACCTCAGCTGTCGAAAAATACTCTTCGTCGACCGTCTGTACGACCGGTGCCTTCTTCATCTCTTCCTCCGCGGGAAGGATCCCGCATCCGGTGAGAAGCAGCACAGCCGCGAGAAACAGTCCTGTCGCCTTCTTCATAAAGAAAGACCTCCAAAAAACTTGATCCTGTATATAAGTTTAGAACAGACCGTCGATCTTACCTTCCTCATCGACATCGATCCGCTCTGCCGCCGGTGACTTCGGAAGACCCGGCATGGTCATGATCGTACCTGTGATGGCTACCACGAACCCGGCGCCCGCCGATACGTAAACCTCACGCACATTGACCGTAAAATCCTTCGGACGACCGAGCTTCTTCGGATCGTCGGACAGGGAGTACTGCGTCTTTGCCATACACACGGGCATGTTGCCGAACCCAAGCTCCGTCAGGCGGTCAAGCGTAGCCAAAGCCGCGGGATCGAACGATACGCCGTCCGCTCCGTATATTTTCTTCGCAACCGTCTCGATCTTCTCCTTGAGAGGCATCTCGTCCGGATACAGCGTGTGGAAATTGCTCGGCTTCGTCTCGAGGGTGTTCAGCAGATGCTCCGCCAGCTCGATGCCGCCGTCGCCGCCCTTGCCCCAAACCTCGGACAGAGCAAAATCGCAGCCTCTCTCGCGGCAGAAGTTCTCCACGAACGAGAGCTCAGCGTCCGTATCCTCCGTGAATCGGTTGAGTGTTACGACAACCGGAACATCATATTCCTTCAGGTTTTCGATATGCTTTTCAAGATTGACGATACCTGCCTTCAACGCCTCAAGGTTCTCCGTGCCGAGCTCCGTCTTCGGAACGCCGCCGTTGTACTTGAGTGCGCGTACCGTTGCAACGAGCACAACGGCATCCGGCTTCAG
>CADBLW010000105.1 GCA_902795625.1 uncultured Lachnospiraceae bacterium
ACCAACATCAACTTCTACACGGCTGACGCCGTCTCTCTCACGAAGTACGACCGGCTTCCCGACAATCTTGCGGACGCCCGCCGTCTCGCAGAGGAGAGCGACTTCATCCGCGAGCATATTCCCGCGGAGATCCTCGATCTGTACTGCGAGCGCAGATAAATCGGAGCAGCTGACCTGTCCTATCCTGCAAACGCACGATAACCGTGACAGTTGCCTGTCAAATTTGTCAGGTGAACGATAACCGTGACAGCTGCCTGTCATATCATATGAACTTACAAAAACCGTGACGGTTTCCTTCGTCCCGGAGAAAGGAGTGTGCCATGAGCCTGAAAGAACGCGTCTACAGCGTTCTCGTCGTTTCGGCGAAATCGACTGTCCATACTGCCCTGTCACAACTCCTCTCCCAATCCCGCTACTCTCCGGTCCGAACCGTGACCAACGTGAGTGAGGCGAGACGGATCCTCGGCGAGCAGCATTTTGATCATGTGATCATCAACGCGCCGCTTCCCGACGAGGTGGGAACAAGGTTTGCCATCGACATCGCCGCTACCGCGGGAACCGTGGTCCTTCTCATGGTCCCGTCGGAACATCATGCGGAGATCTTCGACCGGGTCGGCGAACACGGTGTGTTTACTCTTCCGAAGCCGACGTCGTTGCCGGTTCTGACCATTGCCCTCGAGTGGATGACCGCCGCCCGGGAACGTCTGCGAGGTCCTGAAAAAAGCTCTCTTTCCGTTGAGGCAAAGATGGAGGAGATCCGGATCATCAACCGCGCCAAATGGCAGCTTATCTCCGCTCTGGGTCTCGACGAACCGCAGGCGCACCGCTACATTGAGAAACAGGCGATGGACCGCTGCATCTCCAAGCGCACCGTGGCTGAGGAGATCCTGCGCACATACTCATAACGCAATCATGACAGACGACGAAAATACGCCCGGGAGGCTGACCTTCCGGGCGTATTCCATATTCCTTCTTTGCGTTATCCTGCGGGATTATTGCTTTCCGTTCTCTTCTTTCTTACCGGTCTTCTTCACAACGATGATGACCACCACAACGATCACGATGATGATCGCGAGCCAGATGAAGATGCACAAACCCAGAGGCTGCGGACAGAAACCGCAGAGCGGACATTTGTCCTTCTTGGCCTCTTCCTTCTTCTCCGGTTCCGGTGTCGGCGTGACGGGCGTCTCCGTCGGCGTCGGCTCCGGATCATTGTTGATCTCGGTCGTCTCAAAGGTCAGCACCTTCGAGTATTCCGAGAACACATCCTCATCCACCCCGGCCTGGCTGCAGCGGTAGCGGCAGCGAAGCTCAATGGGCGTGTTCTTATCGATGGTCGGATGCTCGTCGCTCAGAAGAGAGATCAAAGCGCATTCCATATTGCCCGGCGTGATCTCCCAGTCACTGTTACCCATGGCAACCCACTCCGTGTCGCCCTTAACGCGGGCTTCCGTGTCAATCCGGATACCGCCGCCGTGTGCGGCAACTTCGGTTGCCATCTTCATGAGAGCGTCCGGAACCGTGAGAGTGTAAGCAACCACGGGATTGCCGTTGAATTCCTTGTCCGTCATGTGGAGATCGGTAATCTCGGGAGCAGCGATATCGCCGTCCTTGACCTGGGTGTACGCCACGGCGTCCTTGCCGTAACTTGCGATCTCGGACCAGTCGGAAAATTTGTGTAATCTCGTTAACTCCTCCTCGGTCTCCATCACTGCAGTAAAAGCATAACGTACGCGGAAATATGCGGTATGCTTCGTAAAGTCAATGTACACATTGTCATCATGGTAATCGTACTGATCCGGTCGAAGCTGATCCTTGACGCCGGGAGTCCCCGTCTCGGGGTTTCCGTTCCAGCGCTCACCATCCGGAACCCCGCGCATGATCCAGTAAGACTGCACGGTCTCCGAAGCGTTATTCAAGCCCCAGTCCACGACATCCCACTCGCTGCAGCGATTACGGCCGTCTTCATCAATACCGAAGCCCATGTCGTACAGATCATCCCAGTACTTGTTGTAATGCCATCCGCTGACCGGATCGTTCACATCATCGATCGCCCAGTCAACCTGAATATCCACATAGATATCCGTGGCACCGTACTGCTTCAGCATTGTCTCAAGTATTCCGGCATCTCTCGCCTGTGCGATCGCGATCAATGCCTGCGAGATCTGCGGATCCACACTGAACGAAATGTTCATGGTCGACGGCGAATCATTTCCGTTCA
>CADBLW010000106.1 GCA_902795625.1 uncultured Lachnospiraceae bacterium
CGGATACGGAAGATCCGAATAGTTATGTCCCGCCGTTCTCGTGTGCTCCACACCGTACTTCTGCGCGACGCGCTTGTCGGAGTAGCCTGTCCTGACCACGCCGTTCTCGATCAGCACGAGCTTGTCCTCCGGGAGCACACATCCCTCGCCGTCCCAGAAGCGGCTGAACCACGCCTCCTTGTCGCTCACGTCATGCTCAAGCGTAAAATCCTCACTGAACACCTTCTCGCCGATCTTCCCCGTGAGACGCGACGTCCCGAGGGCAAGCTGTTCCGCGTTGAGCTCCTCCGCGAGGGCTCCCGTAAGGGAGTAGTACTGGAGGCACAGAAGGATCTCCTCCGGCACCTCCGCCACGGTCTCGTACTGTCCGAGGTACAGGTCCGCCATCGTGCGGAAGACCGTTCCGTCGTCGAGGGCGCGCATGTTGAAGCCGAAGCCGCCGTCCACAATGTCGCGGCTGTCCTTGTGCTTGAACATGATACCCGCGCCGAAGCATGCGTCCGACTCCTCAAAATCCGTGCCGAGGTCGCTGGTGAGCGTGTTGCGGACGCTCTCCGTGGTAAAGTTTCCGGAAAATGTAAACTGCGGATATTTCTCGAGCACATAGTCCATGTACTCTCTCGCGAAAGTCATCAGCTCGCGGTCTGTGATGCTGCTCTCGCTCTTGTCGCGTTTGCGCGTTCCGCCGGCCTCCGGCGTGAACGGATACGGTCTTGCGCGCTCCGGGTCCGCCTGGGCTCTCGCGAAGCCCTCCTCGTCACCGATCTCGCCGATATTGTAGCAGATGCCGACCTTGCCGTCCTCATACACGCGGTACGAGCTCTCGACGGAGTTGGTGCGCTCGAACGCCTTCGGCTTATTTTCCTCGTAGGACATCTTCGAAACCGTCCTGCGGGTGCTGTGTTTCTCTTTGATCGCCATAGTAAAATCCCCCTTAACTCACCTGTAATTTGCGTACGCGGATGCTCGGACCGCCGGCGGAAACACGGACCATCTGGTTCATTTTCCCGCAGGTGTACGTGTCAAACATCTCGAAATCCGAGCCGACGCGGTCAATGTCAAACAGCGTCTGGAACACCGATCCGGTCAGCATGTGAACCCGGAGCGGCTCGCAGATCCTGCCGTCGCGGATGCGGTAACAAACCGTCGCGTTCATGACAAATGTGGCGCTGCCCGTGCCGTTCGAGACCATGTAGACGTAGATGCCGTCCTTCGTGTCGGCGATGATGTCCTCAAGGGAGTCCTTGCCGGCCTGCAGGAAGGTGTTGGTCATGCGCACGATCGGTCTCCTGCAATAGTCCTGCGCGCGGCAGTTGCCGGTCAGCTCCTCCCCAAGAGCCGCTGCCGACGTCGAATCGTGCAGTCTTCCGGTCAGCACACCGTCTTTGATCAGCCATGTCTCGCGGGCCTTCGTGCCCTCATCGTCGTACGGAATATAGCCGTGGTTTTGCAGATCGCCGCTGTCACAGATCGACACGAGCTCCGAACCGACCTTCTTGCCGAGCACCCACTCGTCGCGGAGCGTCTTGTCGTTGAGCATGAAATCCGCCTCACTCTTGTGCCCAAAGCTCTCATGCGCGAACATCGCCGTCGTGATCGGCGAGAGTACGCAGGTGTACTCGCCGGGCTCCACATCCACCGCATTTTCAATGAAATCGAGGTAGCGCGTACGCTCGTCGAGAACCTCCTGCTCATGACCGATCAGCTCCTCCGGCGTCACGCCGAAGAACTGTTTGCCGCCGCTCATCGGCTGTCCGTTCCCGCCGAAGGTGTACCACACGCCGCCCGAGCACAGCTGGTAGTCATAGACGATCTCGCTCCCCTTCGAGGAGTAGAAGCTCTTCTTCATATAGCTTCCGCCCGCGCCCGCATTCCATGCGTTGACCCCGGGCATCTCGTCCTCAATGCACGCGTCGATGTAGTGATCGATCACGTCCAGAAAACGCTGTCTCGCGATTCCGCAGAGCTTCCGCTCCCCCTCGTACAGAAGCCTCTCCTCGCGGTTGACCTCCAGAAGACGGATCGCCGGATCCTCACAGATCGCGGGGTTCGGCTGTGCCAGCTCCGCCAACGCGTCCAGCTCCTCCTGAAGCCTGTCGAGTTCGTTCGTCGACGTCGTGTACCACAATTTTCCGTCGTACACGCGGATCAGCGCGCCGCTCTCTTGCGTGACCCTGTCGTTGGTCAGTTCCCCGTTGAACTTCATCAGCTGAACGGTGTACTTCTCCTCAATCCGGATATCCGCGTACAGATTTTCCGGAAAATGAAACTTCTCACCCATAGTTTGTATTCCTCCCGTTAATCATTACCGCCGCGGTCGTTTCCGTCCGCCCGGCCCCGTTTCGTC
>CADBLW010000107.1 GCA_902795625.1 uncultured Lachnospiraceae bacterium
CGAAGGAGGCGTGGGACGAAACCGTCGCGATGGCGCGCGAGATCATCGACCGTGCCGACGTGAAGAGGACGTATTTTACGCTTGAGCCGATGCCGTGGATGATCCCGACCGGGCCGAAGGAGTACCTGCGCCTGCTGGAGGACGTGGACAGGGACCGTTTTGCGGTGCACATGGATATCATCAACATGACCAACTCGGCGGACCGGTATTTTCATCCGGAGGAGCTCATCGATGAGTGCGCGGAGCTGCTCGGAGGGCGGATCCGCAGCTGTCACATCAAGGATGTGCACCTGAGCGGGAGCTACACGCTCCGGCTGGAGGAGTGCGGCCCCGGGGACGGGGAGTTTCCGCTTCGGTATTACGCGGAGAAAATGCACGCGATTGACCCGGAGATGCCCGTGATCCTTGAACATCTCAACACGGACGAGGAGTATCTGCGGTATCTCGCATACCTGAAAGAACAGTTGAAAGACCTGTATTGATCAGAGGCGGCTTCCTGCGAAAGGAAGCCGCTTTTTCGAGTTTTCTGTTCATGTCGGGCGTCTGAGTCAGTGTTGTTTTTACGGGCTTTCAAGGCAGCGCTCCCAGGGTGTCCGAAGCCGATGTTCGGGGGCGCCCGAAGCTGTATTCGTGGGTTTCTGATAACTTGACATACGGCGCGCGACATGCTAAAATAATCCCCGTATGATTTCACGGCGGAAAGAACGTTACAAGTCACGGTTTTCGCCGGAAAATAAACGAAAACGGATTTCGCGGAGGTTTTACCATGTCGATTTTTACAGGTTCCGCAGTGGCCATCATCACACCGTTCAAAAACGGCGGTGAGGTCGATTACGAAAGTTTTGCAAAAGTTATTGAATATCAGATCGCGAACAAGACGGATGCCATTGTTGTGTGCGGCACAACGGGCGAGGCTTCCTGCCTTTCCCACGAGGAGCATCTCGATGTCATCGAGTTCTGCGTGAAGCAGGTCGCGGGGCGCATTCCCGTGATCGCAGGCACGGGCTCCAACTGCACGGAGACCGCGATCTATCTCACGAAGGAGGCGGACGAGCGCGGAGCGGATGCGATGCTCGTGGTCACGCCTTACTATAACAAGGCGACCCAGAACGGGTTGATCGCTCATTTTACGGCGATAGCGGGTGCTACGAAGAAACCGATCATCCTGTACAATGTTCCGAGCCGCACGGGATGTAAAATGGCGCCGCAGACCATAGCGACACTCTACAAGACGGTGGAGAACATCGTGGCAGTGAAGGAGGCGACGGGAGATATCTCGGTTGCTACGGAGATTGCTGCTCTTACGGACGGCAAGATGGATATCTACTCCGGCAACGACGACATGATCGTACCGATCCTCTCCGTCGGAGGCAAGGGCGTTATCTCAGTGCTTTCCCATGTTGTTCCGGAGCAGGTGCATGAGATGGTTGCTTCCTATCTTCGCGGCGATGTAAACACGGCGCGCGATCTTCAGGTGAAGTACTTCCGTCTTGCGAAGGATCTCTTCCTCGAGGTCAATCCCATCCCGGTGAAGGCTGCTGCCTGCCTGATGGGCCAATGCGACGGAAGTGTGAGAATGCCCCTCTCTGTCATGGAACCGCAGAACCTTGCGATCCTCAAGGCAGAGATGGAGAAACAGGGTATTCTGTAATTATGACCGGTTCGGGTCTTGCGGCTGTGCCCGCGCGGTACAGCCGGAGGCCCGTTTTGTGCTTTAGTTGAGCAGTAAGGAGAGAACATATGACACGGATTATCATGAACGGTTGCGGCGGACATATGGGCCGCGTGATCACGGAGATCGTAGAGTCGGATAAGGATGCGCAGATCGTTGCAGGCGTGGATATCGTTGCGCCGCCGATGGCACCGTACCCGGTGTATTCCTCGGTTGCGGATGTGAAGGAGGAGGCGGATGTCATCATTGATTTTTCGACGCCGAAGATCCTCACGAAGCTGATCGAGGAGGCACAGAAGCGAAATATTGCGCTTGTGCTCTGCACGACAGGATAC
>CADBLW010000108.1 GCA_902795625.1 uncultured Lachnospiraceae bacterium
CAGAACGGAAAGCAGCTGGTGTACATGGCAAGCTTCAGCGGAGGCGGCGCAGCGACACCGCGCGGGATCGGGATCGGTTCCACGGTGGACGATGTGATCGCTGCATACGGTGAGCCTGCGGAGGACACCGGCGTGAGTCTCGTGTACATCGCGGGAAGCATGCAGCTGTTGTTCTACCTGGATGACGATGTCGTGTCCGAGATAGTGATCGTGGACACCAGTTTCCAGTAGGAGCCGGTGATCCGCGAAACAGTACAGTGTGAGGGAACGTACAGTGAAGGAGATCAAACAACACAGCAATACAAGATATAAGCAGCGCCGGAAGAAGCGTATGCGGAAAATTCTCCGCTACACGCTTGTGAGCGTGCTCGGCATAGCGCTTCTGACGCTGGCGATCGTCATGCTTGTCCAGGGGGCGAAGCATCTGCTCAAGGACCCGGACGATGGGAAGACGACTCCCACGGTGACACTGCAGCCGTCGGATGTCACACCGACAGAGCCGGCCGGCGAACCCACCGGCGAACCGACGGATGCGCCGACGGAGGCGCCGACAGCCACACCTACGGAACCGGTGGCGGATACTCCGACACCGACGCCGACACCGGAACCCATAACGCCGGTTCTGACGATCGGGGACGTGACGAAGGCGACGGCGGCGTTTACGCTGGCGGGAGCGCCGGAGGGGATGGAGTACCTGTTCCGGTACAAGCCGTCCGAGGCGACGGAGTGGCAGGAAATCCCGACCACGGAGACTGCGATCGGGATCGGCGCGCTTACGGCAGGCGTGCAGTATGACGCGGAGATCGTCGTGCAGCGGGAGAGCGGTGAAGTCTACGTCTCGGAGACAGTCCGGTTCACGCCGGAGGGCGACGGCTACGGCGATCCGTTCCGCAACGCCTGCGGAACGCTGCGTGTCGGCGAGGAGACGAAGGCAGTGACCTACACGAGGCCGGAGGGATGCCTCGGCGTCAACTGCTGGATGGAATTTGACAGTGCACTTTATACGAGCGCGGAGCTTGCGGAAAAGCTTCGTGATATACCCGGTGGAACGGCGATGGTGATCAGCGCCGATGAGAGCGGACAATACGTGTACAGCTACCCGGACAGGAGATATGCGGTACATGTCACGATCAGGGATGCGGCAGACGGAGAAGTGAAGGAGGGCTGGGTGCTCGGAAACGCGCTCCTTGTGGACCTCGCCATGATCTTCCCCGCAGACAACCCGTATTCCGTAAAATACAACCGCACCAACGCGTATTCGTCCATCTTCACCTGCGGCGGCAACGCGCAGCAGATCGATGCCGATTCCGCGGAGGAGACGCGGTATGACCCGCTCCGAGTGGCGGATGGCGCGACATCGCTCGCAACGGGCGGATACAACGTCATCGGCGGTGTGACCGGCGAGATGCTCCCGAACTACGGACCGAAGGAGCAGACGCCTGCTGTCTTTGATGTGGCGATACAGCTGCTGACGGCGCAGCGAAACGCCCTTGCGGAAGGGTACTGCCTGCTGATCTACGAGTCCTACCGCCCGAATTCAACCTCGAAGGCGGTGTACAAGGCGATGAAGGAGTACGGATACTTCCGTGAGGAGATCCCCGTGGTTGACGTGGACGGAAACGTGACGGATAAGAAGCTGACGCTGGCCAACGGTTTCCTGAACAAGAGCTATACGGAAGCGAACTTCATCGCGGTGGATTCCAACCATAACAAGGGTATTGCCCTTGACCTGACGATACAGCGGTACGACACGCTTGAACAGCTCGGAGCCGAGGCGGTCATGCAGACGAAAATGCACACCCTCGATTTCCGCGGCAACATGGAATACAACACCGAAGAGGCGAACAAGCTGTACTCGATCATGACCGAGGGGACGGGACTGATCCCGCTCCGCGGACGGCAGGAGTGGTGGCATTTTGAGCTGAACAAGAATGTGGAGGATTTTCCGTGCATTCAGAGCTATGTGTTCGCCGACTATGAAATCTGATGATCATGACGGGCTCAGACTGCGTGTGAGACCCGACGTGTAAGAGTTGAGAACTGAGGATAACGAATGGAACAGGATTCGCGAAAAGTGAATCGGGACGAGGAGCTTGCCGAGGAGCAGCTTCCGGAGGAAGAGTTTGAGGAGGAAGAGTTCGAGGAGGAAGAGTTTGAGGAGGAATACTCCGAGGACGATTACTCTGAAGAGGAGTATTCCGAGGAAGACACTGAGGAAGAGTACCCGGAGGAGTATTCTGACGAGGATTACCCTGACGAAGAGAACTCAGACGAGGATCCCTCCGAGGAAGAGCTCTTCGGGGAAGAGCCCGGGGAGGATACTCCGGAGCAGACGGAACCCGGGGAGGATACTCCGGGGCAGACGGCACCAGGGGAAATGCGTCCCGCGACGAACTTACGCGAGTGGCGGCTTCGGCTGCGCAAGAGACTGCGCAGGCGGCAGCGGCACCTCGCTGTTCTTCTTGTGCTCGGACTTCTTTTGCTGGCGGGCATCGGCCTGGCGTACAAGGCGAGCGTGCGGGAAGGCTGGCACGATTCGCCGGCAGGGCGGTACTATTTAAGAAGCGACGGAAGAGCGGTCGGTCAGCGGATCATCGACGGAG
>CADBLW010000109.1 GCA_902795625.1 uncultured Lachnospiraceae bacterium
GCAGCCCGCGGCCAACGGCAGGGTGGATTTTGCGAATTCGATCGTCCACTACTTTGTGCTGATCGCGGGGCTCGGCATGCCCTGGTACGCGATCCGCTGCTGCGCGCGCTTCCGCGAGGACAGAAAGAAACTCTCGAAGGTTTTCTCCGAGCTGTTCAGCCTCGGGCTTCTGCTGGCGGTCGTCAGCGGCGCCGTGCTGGCGGTGCTGTGTCTCACGGTCAATCCCTTTCGGGACAACCGTGTGCTCATGCTGATCCTGGGCAGCGTCATCGTGTGGAATGCCATAGGCTGCGAGTGGCTCTACAAGGGTCTGGAGCGGTACAAATACCTTATGTTCGTCTCCCTGATCACGCGGACGACGGCGCTGGTGCTCGTGTTCCTTGCGGTGCGTTCGCCCGACGACATGCTTCTGTACGCGGGGCTCTCCGTGCTGCCGACGGCGGCGATGGCCGTGTGCAATTTCATTTTCCTCGGACGCGAGGTCGATACGCGCTTCCGCTTCCGGATCAACCCGGAACACCTGAAGCCGCTGCTGATCTTCTTTGCCATGAGCTGCATGACGACGATCTACGTCAACCTCGACATCGTCATGCTCGGCCTTATGAAGGGCGACTATGAAACCGGTCTGTACAGCCTTGTCTCAAAGGGCAAGACGCTGCTCACCTGCTTCGGCGGAGTGCTGCTCTCGGCGGCGATGCCGCAGGTGACGGTGGCCTGGAGCGAGGGCAATAAGGAGCGGTTCCGCGAGATCACAAAGCGCTCGATCGGCCTGATCATGGCGGTCAATCTGGCGCTGCTGGCGTTTGCCCTCGTGTATGCGGAGGACTGCGTGCTCGCGATGGGCGGCAGCTCGTATCTCGGCGCGACGAGAGCGTTCCGCATCATGGTCATCTCTATCGCACCCATCGGGCTGAGCAACATCCTCGGCGGCCAGGTGCTCGTTCCCGCGGGGCGGGAGAAGAGGCTTCTGCTGGCGGAGATCATCGGCGCGGTGGTCAACCTTGTGCTCAACCTGTACGTGATCCCCCGCTACTCCATCAACGGCGCGTCGGCAACAACGCTGATCTCGGAGGTGCTCGTCTGGATCGTGTGCCTGTATTATGTCTGCCGCGAGGTCGGGCTTCCGGTCCGCGATACGCTGCCGGATGTGCGCACGCCGATCGCCTGCGCGGTCGCGGCGGTGCCGGTGTATTTCCTCCACGTACCGATCGGCAATGTGTTTGCGAGACTGGCGGCGGAGGCGGCTGTATTTTTCGGCGTCTATGTCTGTGCCGGACTGTTGCTTCGGGAACCGATCCTGCGGGAAACCGTGCACCGGGTGTTGCGGTCGGGAGAAGGGCAGAAGCAGAAGGCGGGATCTTCGGATAATAAGAAATATAATTAGAATTCTAATAAATAAGCGATTATTTACCCCGAAAGGCTTGTTCTTTCGGGGTTTTTTGTTGACAATACCGCTTTACAGCGTTAAAATCGTAGTGTTGTGCGGCGTTTCTGCCGTGCACTTTCGTCGTGCGCGAAAGGAAAATAACGGCAGCGGCAGGCTGCGGAAAGGTGAATGCGGAGCATTTTCCGCGAGAGAATATGAAGAGGGTAAGAACGAAAGCAAAATGCGTGGGTGCAATCCTTCTGGCATTGTGCCTGTTGGTGACGTGCGGACACGGCGCGGATCTCGGCGGCATTTTCACAAAGACGGCGAGGGCTGCGACGGCGGAGCCGGAGGAAACCCCGGATGCAGGGGAAGCCGGTGACGGCGAAGAGGAAGGTGAGCCCGGGGAGGAAGGTGACCCTGAGGAGGAAGGTGACCCTGAGGAGGGCAGCATTACCGACGACGAAGAGCAGGAGTTTACGGCGTACACGTTGTACAACTTCGTTAAGGTCGGAAACAAGTACGGTCGTCTTCGCAAGACAACGATCCATGTAGAGAACGACCCGACTCACTACATCAACAACAAATACAAGCTGGGAGACCGTTACCTTGTCCCGCAGGCGGAATTCCGTTTTGAGGAAGGTGATGAAGCAGAGTACGACTTTTCCGGCGAGACCTTTGTATACAACAATCTGAAGTATGCATGGTCGAAGGATTTTGCCGCTTCGGATAAAGATTTTGCGGATTATGCCGGATACTATGTGGTCAAGGGAACTGCGGACGAGAACGGCTTTGCGGTGATCAAGAACAAGATCGGCGGAACTTCGCTGACGGGCTTTCAGGCGCTTGATAAGGATGGCAACGAAATCTCGTTCGACGATAAGAATGCGGACTCGTTCCACCGCGATTACGAGATCGAGTTCGTGGACTGCAAGAGACAGGATCTGTACAATTACGCAAAGATCGGCAACATGTATTACCGTCTCGCAAAGGTGACGAAGATCGACACGAAGGATATCAGCCAGTTCGAGACCGGTAAAATGGCTGACGGTACCTACGAGTGTGAGGAGTATGATTTTGCGAACGCGACGCTGACGCTCGGAGGAGTTCGGTACATTTTCCGTGATGCGGAGTATGCGCCGGAGGATGACAGCAACTATGCGCCTTACTATACGGTGGATTTTTCCAGGACGGAAGTCAGCAAGTGGGACAGGTTCACGGTTTTCACAGATACCTGGAAGCTTAACGATGAAGCGTGGATCGAGGGCGTTGCCTGGGTTGATGAGAACGGTGAGCTCCTGCCCAACAATACGACAGCCTTCCACCGCGATTACATGGTGACGCTGCACAAGTCCGGCAAGACGTACACGGTTACCTGGTACGACAGTGAGGGCGACGATAAGGGAATCCTCGATGAGTTAACGACGGAGCAGTACGGCGATATTCCGGTGTACGGCGGGGATGAGATCGAGGATCTCATCGATGAGGGCGCGCAGTCGGAAACCGTCTTCATCGGCTGGAACATCTACGACGAGGAGGGAAACGCAATCTTCTACGCGAAGGGCGAGGACCTCGCGCCGATCACCGGTGATCAGGAGTATTTTGCGGTTTATAAGACGAGTTTCACAGTAACGTTCCTTGATCCGGAGGGCGAGGTGCTTCAGACCGGCCTTGTGGAAGAGGGCGAGCAGCCGGTGTACGGCGACGGCACGGATCCGGTTTCCGAGGACGAGAAGGAAGTGTTCAAGGGCTGGAAGGTGTACGTTGAGGACGCTTCGGAAAATGAAGATGAAACCGGTGAGGATGCCGAGGAGGCCGGAGAAGCCGAAGAGGCTGTTCTCTACACCGGTGAGACGCTGCCGGCAGTTACCGAGTCGGTGACCTACATGGCCGTGTTTGAGAAGAACGAGGAGCCTGTAGAGCCCGGTGACGATCCGGTGGAGCCCGGTGATGATCCGGTAGAGCCCGGCGATGATCCCGTGGAGCCCGGCGATGATCCGGTAGAGCCCGGTGACGATCCGCAGACATCCACCAAGAGCGGCAATGATATCACATTTTACAAGGGCGACACGACGGTCGAGCCGATCTGCGTCAAGGATTCGGTTGACGACAGCCAGACGTTTGAGACCTTCGGCGGCGTGAGAATTGACGACAAGCTTGTCTCCCACGTCAACTACGATACGAAGAAGGGAAGCCTGATCCTGACCTTTGACGCGGCTTACCTTGAGACGGTGGCTCTCGGCGATCACAAGGTCAGCATCCACTTTGTCGGCGAGGATCAGGATGTGGACGTGACGCTTCATGTGAAGAGCCGCAATCCCGAGACGGAAGATCCCGCGGAGGAGCCGGAGAAGAAGGAGCATGAGTACTATCTGTTCTCCGGTGACAACGGTGTTCATACAAAGACGACCGACGAGACTCTGACGTTTGTGTTCAAGTGCAAGGGCACGGATACGGATGAGACGTATCATCATTTTGCGGCGATGAACATGGACGGCGCGATCGCTTCGACGATCAATTACAACGCGGCGGCGGGAAGCCTTGTGCTGACGCTGACGGCGGAGTATCTTGAGTCCCTTGCCCTCGGCGAGCATACGCTGACGGCGCTGTTTGATGACGGAAACGACGTGGACGCTCATTTTACGATCGTTGAGAAAACGAATGAGCCCGAGCAGAAGGATGAGCCCACGGATCCTGAGCAGAAGGATGAGCCTACCGAGTCGGAGCAGAAGGACGAGCCTGCCGAGCCGGAGCAGAAGGACGAGCCGACTGAGCCCGCGCAGAAGGACGAGCCCACAGAGCCCGCGCAGAAGGACGAGCCTACCGAGCCCGCACAGAAGGACGAGCCCACAGAGCCCGCACAGAAGGATGAGCCTGCAAAGAGTGAGGAGCCTGCGAAGAAGGACGAGCCTGCAGCCGACGAGAAGAAGAACGAGCAGACAAAGCCCGCAGAAACCGAGACGAAGCCGGTGGAGGTAACTCCCGCCAAGGCGGAGTCGACGGTGATCCCCGCGAAGGCCGACAGTGCCATCACGGGCGGCGACAACGCTGCGAAGACCGAGTCTTCCAAGACGGAGGAATCTGCGAAGACGAATGACTCCTCGAAGTCCGCCGTGACGGACGACACGACGAAGAACAACTCGCAGAAGACGGATGACAGCAGCAACAGCGCGACGGGTGAGGGAAGCACGCCGAAGACCGGCGACACGATGGGTCCGGTGTACCTGATCGCTCTGCTTGCAGCCGTGGTCATGATGACGCTTGTGTTTTACAGAAAGCGCAAGGCGCAGTTCTGATACAGAGACGGAAAATGAAGCGCGACTGCATTTTCCGTGAAGGAAGACAAGAGAAAGCCCGCCCCGGACGAAACCGGGACGGGCTTTTTGAGTGCGTTGAAATCACAGGTCGGAATTCAGTGAACCACAGGTCGGGAATACCGTGATCACAGATCGAAATACTGCGCGAACTCCGCGGGATGCGGGATCTTGTTGATCTCACGGGCTTCATTTTCCTTGCGCTTGATCCAGATGTCGATCAGACGCTGCGGGAAGACGCCGCCGGCGGTGAGATAGTCGTGGTCGGCGCGGAGCGCGTCGAGAGCCTCGAAGAGGGAGGTGGGAAGACCGTCGATCTTCGCCTTCTCCTCGTCGGAAAGCGAGTAGAGGTTGAAGTCATAGGGCCCCCAGCCGTTCGCGTGGGGATCGATCTTGTTCTTGATGCCGTCCAGACCTGCCATCAGGATGGCCGCGTACGCAAAATAAGGATTGCAGGTCGCGTCGGGGTTGCGGAGCTCGAAGCGCTTGGCGTCAGGTGATTTGGCGTAGGCCGGAATGCGGATGACGGCGCTGCGGTTGGCTGTCGCGTAACCGATGGTGACCGGAGCCTCGAAGCCCGGCACAAGTCGCTTGAAGGAGTTCGTGGAAGGGTTCGTGAAGGCGCACAGGGAAGCTGCGTGCGCGAGAAGGCCGCCCATGAACCAGTGCGCCGTCTCGCTGAGGCCTGCGTAGCCCTCGGCATCGTAAAATACAGGCTTGCCGTCCTTGCGGAGAAGCATGTGCACATGCATTCCGTTGCCCGCCTCGGTTGCGATGGGCTTCGGCATGAAGGTTGCCGTCTTGCCCTCGCGGATGGCCTGGTTCTTGATGACGTACTTGGTGATCATCGTGCGGTCCGCCATGGAGCAGACTTCGCCGAGTTCCACCTCGATCTCAAGCTGGCCGGAGCCGCCGACCTCGTGATGGTGGTATTTTACGGGAACGCCCATCTCCTCCATCAGCATGCACATGCGGCTGCGGGTGTCCTGTGTGATATCGTTCGGTGCGGAGATGTGATAACCGCGCTTCGGGTTGACCTGGTAGCCCTTGCTGTCGTCGGAGCTTGCGTTCCACTCAGCCTGCTGCGTGTCCACCTCATAGGAGGCGCCGTTGGATTTGACCTCGTACCAGGCGTTGTCAAACACGTGGAACTCGAACTCCGGTCCGATGATCATCGTGTCGGCGATGCCGGTGGATTTCATGAAGTCCACGGCCGCGCGGATGACGTTGCGGGGGTACTGGTCGAAGGGACGGTTCGCGGGCGAGTCGATGATCATCGCATCCCCGGATATGGAGAGCGTCGGAACCTCGCAGAAGGGATCGATGGCAGCGGTTGACAGGTCCGGAATGAAGACCATGTCGCTGTTCTCCACCGGAGCGAAGCCGTAGTTGGAGCCATCGAAGCCGATGCCGTAGCGAAGCGTGTCATCGTTGAAGCGCGCCACGGGAATGGAAATGTGGCGCCAGCGGCCGTCGATGTCGGTCATCTTGAAATCGATCATGGCGATGTTGTTCTCCCTGCAGAAGAGCTGAACATCGGAAACGGTTTTCAGTTGCATAGGCGTGTGTAAACCTCCTTTTTGGTGATTTCCGTAACGCGCCGCCGGGCGGCGCTCAAAGTTGTTTGTCTAAATTCCATTGTTACCTCTTCCACAGGTTTTGTCAAGAAAAGATTGAGGGAAACGTCGAATTGTGATATATTGGAAAATGTCGAATCGGTGCCACCGTCCGCGGGCTTGCGGACGACGCTTACAAAAGGAGAAATAATATGATCGATTTTGATGAAGAATTGAAAAAATACGTTCCGAGCATGGAGATCAGCGAGGCGGAGGAGGCTGTGCTGAGCCGTGAGATCTCCGACGCTGCCGATGTCATTGAGCGTATCCTTCAGGAGAAGAAGGAACTGTAATCGTTCCTCTGATATAAGGAGTTAACTATGATTTGTCCGAAATGCGGCGCAAACATGATCATTTCCAAGGGTGTGTGCGCCAAATGCGGTTACGACATTGAGGTGAACCGTCAGACCAGGAAATATTCCTGTTATTTTTATAACCGCGGGCTGGAGCGCGCGCGGAACCGCGATCTCTCGGGTGCGGCGGACATGCTTCGCCGTGCGCTGAAGATCAGCAAGAAGAACGTCGACGCGCGCAACCTTTTGGGCCTTGTGTATTTTGAGATGGGCGATACGGTCTCCGCGATCCAGGAGTGGATCATCAGCCGGAGTTTCCTCGAGGAAAATAACCCTGCCATGCATTATCTCGAGACACTGCGTTCAAACCCGTCGAAGCTTGACAACTTAAACCTCGCGATCCGCAAATACAACGGCGCTGTGGATGCGGTCGCTCACGACGGTGACGACCTCGCGATCCTGCAGCTCAAGAAGGCGGTCAACCTGAACCCGAAATTTATCCGCGCATGGCAGATGCTGGCGCTGATCTACATGAAATACGGGCAGATGGACAAGGCGCGCACGTGCCTGCGCAAGACGCTGGCGATCGACGCGACCAACACGGTTTCCATGAAGTATCTCCGTGAGATCCGCGCGATGCTCCGGGCAAACCGCAAGCTGAGGGTTTCCGTGACGGAGGCCGAGGAGGAGCAGGAGGCAGCGGAGGTCGTGACGACCAAGACGTACGCTTCCTACCTGGAGGAGCAGGACCACATCGATTACCGTGTGCTCGTCTCGCTTTTGGTGGGCATTTTCCTCGGCATCATGGTCGTGTACTTCCTCGTTGTGCCGGGGATCAAGACCGGCATGCGCCAGGAGTTCAAGAGCACACAGGGTGAGTACGCGGAGCAGATGTCGAAGTACCTGACTGATATCGACGCGCTCGAGAAGGAGTCGCAGTCGCTCCGCAACAAGATCGATATGCAGGAGACGGAGCTGGAGGCCAACGCGGCCGAGCTCGAGGATCTTCGCGACAAGGCCGGCGGTGTTAACATGTTCAACATGACGGCATACTACCTGAGTCTGAAGCAGAAGGGTGAGGCGACCAAGGATGAGTTGTTCATTCTCCAGAAGCGTATCCACGCGGTGTCGGAGGAGGAGCTTGCCAGCAGTGCTGCGAAGCAGATCTACGACCGCGTGCTTGCCGATTACCCGGATGCGCAGTCCGTCACGATGACGAGCTCCGAGCTGTACGAGAAGGGCCGCGCCCTGTACGACAAGAACGATTACACGGGTGCTCTGGAGTATTTTACGTACTCCTATGAGAAGTCCGCGGATAACGAGAAGAACATGTACTTCCTCGCCCGCACGTACCACCTGCTCGGCAACACAAGCGC
>CADBLW010000110.1 GCA_902795625.1 uncultured Lachnospiraceae bacterium
GAAGAGTACCGCGATCGTCGTAGTCTTCATACCGCCGGCGGTTGATCCCGGAGAGCCGCCGATCAACATGAGGAAAATTATCAGCATTTGCCCGACGCCCGAGAGCGCCGCCAGATCCGAGGTGTTAAAGCCCGCCGTACGAGGCGTCACCGCCTGGAACAGCGACAGGCACAGGCGGTCTCCCAAAGATTCCCCGGAGTACTCACCGAAGAACAGCCACAGCATCGGCAGGAAGATCAGCAACGCCGTTGTCACAAGCACGACCTTGCTCTGCATGCGGTATCGCTTAAAATGAAGTTTGTGCTCCTTCACGTCCGCCCAGGTAAGGAAGCCGATGCCGCCCAGGATGATCAGCAGCGTGATCGGTATCACGACACCGGGATTGCCCGCCATGCCGGTCAGGGAGGAATACTGCCCTGTGCGGCTTCCCATCAGGTCAAACCCCGCGTTGCAGAACGCGGAGATGGAGTGGAACACGGACATCCATACTCCGGCAATTCCGTAGTTTTTGCAAAATGTCGGCATCAGCACGATCGCTCCCGCGAGTTCCGTGATAAACACAACGCGGATGATGAATCCCGTCATGTGCACGACTCCGCCGATCTGATGTGCCGAGATGCTGTCCTGCAGCGTGCTTCGCTGCATCAGCGAAAGCTTCTTGCCCGAGATGCTTGCGACAAATACCGCGACTGCGATGACGCCGATGCCTCCGATCTGGATCATCACGAGGATGATCCCCTGCCCGAAGGCTGACCAGTAGGTCGCAGTGTCCTGCACCACCAGTCCCGTCACGCATACGGCGGACGTGGACGTAAACAGCGCGTCGCCGAACGACGTCCACACTCTCGCCTGCGATGCGATCGGGAGTGTCAGGATGAGTCCGCCGAGCAGTATCACGCCTGCAAATCCGATTATGATGATCTGAAACGAAGACATTCTTCGCGGCCCCGGACGTGCCATTTTCCAAATCCCCCTTAATTACTTCCCTTTGGTTTCTTTTCCTTAGTTACTTTCCCTTCTTGCGTCCCTGCTTTGACTTTTGGGTGCCCGCATCCGCTCTGTCGGCTGCTTCCCGGGCTTTGTTCACGGCGCGTGGGGTTTTCTCTTTCTCCCCGGCCTCTTTCGCCTTGTGATACACCAAAACAACGTCTTTCTTCCGGATCACGGTCGAACCGTTCGGAATGATCATCCGCCCGTCTCTCTCAATGGAAACGATCAGCTCCTGACGGCTGATGTCCAGATTCCGGACCTGCTCATCGGCCCAGGGATGCTCTTCGCCGATCGTCATTTCGCGGATGTTCATTTTTTCATATTTCTCATAATGCTTGCCGGCCAGGATAAGCACATCGTCCTCTTCAAGCACGGTGTCTCCGTTAGGCACAAGCTGCTCATTGCCGCGCAGGATCACAACGAGAAGCAGCTGGGGCGGCAATACGATCTCACAGACCTTCCGTCCGCACCAGGAATGCCCGTGGGAAACCGTCGAGGTGATAAACCGCACTGCGTGCTCTTCTCCCATTGTCATCAGCTGCTTGATCCTCGTATACCGCTCGACGAATCCGGCGCTTATGATACCGGTTGGGATTGCGACGATCCCGACGCCGAGGCAGGCAATGATGATCGCGAGGATACGCCCGCCTACCGTGACCGGATAGATGTCTCCGTAACCCACCGTCAGGATCGCGGAAGTCGACCACCAGATTCCGGAAAATGCATTGTCAAAACCCGAACCCGCATCATGCTCCAGTCCGTACATCCCGAGGGAGGACGCGACCATCAGCATGAGCAGCAGGCAGATGGATGAAAACAGCTGGTTTCTCTTCTCGTACAACACGTCAGTGATGACATTGAACGCGTCGTACTGCGCATTGATCTTGAAGAGTCGGAAGATGCGGAATACCCGCAGGATCCGGAACGCCACAATACCGCCGGGAACCATGATCGGCAGGTAGTACGGGAAGAACGTAAGCAGATCGATCAACCCGTAGAAGGAAAATATAAACGCGATCCTGGCACGCACCGCGGACTTGTCCGGATAGAGGTAATCCGCCGTCCACAGGCGCAGGATATACTCGATGGTAAAGATGATGATCGTGATCAGTTCGATCACATC
>CADBLW010000111.1 GCA_902795625.1 uncultured Lachnospiraceae bacterium
CCGAGCGCACGTACACCGAGCGAGCTTGCTCGCGAGGTTGCATCAGTCGCACAGAAAAGAGATCGTTTCCGGAAAGAACACTGTGTTTAGGAGGTGTAGAGCTATCAGCGAATATTTGATCAATGAGCAGATCCGCGCGAAGGAAGTTCGCGCACTCGGCGAAAACGGAGAAACACTCGGAATCATGCCGCTTGCGGAGGCCCTGAAGATTGCGCACGACGCCAATCTCGACCTGGTTCTGATAGCTCCGACTGCCAACCCGCCGGTTTGCAAGACGGTGGATTACAGCAAGTTCCGCTACGAAGCGATGCGGAAGGCCAAGGAGAATCGCAGAAAGCAGAAGACCACGGAGATCAAGGAAGTTCAGCTTTCGGCGACGATCGCAGAGAACGACATGAACACCAAAGCGGAGATGGCACGCAAGTTTCTTGTCAAGGGCAACAAGGTTAAGGTCGCCCTTCGTTTCCGCGGACGTGAGATGGCGCATCAGCAGGCAGGCTTTGACATTGTGATGGCATTTTGCGAGAAGCTCGCAGACTGCTCGTCCATCGACAAGGCTCCGAAGCTGGAGGGACGCAATCTTACCGTGATCTTGTCGGAGAAAAAATCCAAGTGACATTCCGCCCGTGGACTTGCGGAAACGTGTAAGACCGGCGGGCTTCGAATTGTTGCGACTATAAAACTATCAGGAGGACACATACCATGCCTAAGATGAAGACCAGCAGAGCTGCTGCAAAACGTTTTACCAAGACAGGAACAGGCAAACTGAAGAGAATGAAGGCCGGGAAGCAGCACATCCTGACCAAGAAGACCACCAAGCTTAAGAGAACGCTTCGCAAGTCGACGATCATGGATCGCACGAACGAAGGAAACATGAAGAAAATCTTGCCTTATCTGTAAGGAACCTGTCGAAGGAGGACAAATACCATGGCTAGAATTAAGGGCGGCTTAAACGCCAAGAAGAAACACAACAGAGTATTGAAGCTCGCGAAGGGTTACAGAGGAGCAAGATCCAAGCAGTACCGTATCGCGAAGCAGGCTGTAATGCGTGCACTTGCATCCGCATTCGCAGGCCGCAAGGAGAGAAAGAGACAGATGCGTCAGCTCTGGATCGCTCGTATCAGCGCAGGCTGCAAGCTCAACGGCCTTTCCTACAGCAAGTTTATGTATGGTCTCAAGCTTGCCGATATCACCATCAACCGCAAGATGCTTTCGGAGATGGCGATCAACGATGCTGCAGGTTTCACCTCGCTGTGTGATACCGCTAAGGCTAAGCTCGCGTAATTTCAATCGAACAACGGGAAAAGCGGTATTTTCCGCATTTTCCATAGGGCGCGGCGCACTCATTTTCTTCGGGAATGAGCGCGCCGTTTTTTCGTGACAAACTATGATCGTTGTGGTACAATTAACTCTGTATAGGAAAATGTCGGAGGTTATCATTCGTGGCACAGAGGAGTACGGGACAATCGAAGCGGAGCGGCGGTTCATCCGGCAGGAGTTCGACCCGCAGCACGACCCGCAGTACAGGCCGAAGCAACTCCCGCGGAAGCAGCTCCGGGAGTACCCGGGGAGCCCGCGGCGGCAGCAACCGAAGCGGCGGAAGCGGCGGCAACGGCGGTGGGCTGATGATCCTTCTGAAGGCGTTCGTGTTCGTGCTTGTGATCGCGCTTGTGTTCGGATTTGCATCCTGGGGGCTTGAGAAGCTGCAGGAGAAGGGGAACAACTCCACGGTGACCGCGACGCCGGCAGGCGGGAAGCAGCCGACCGGAGGACAGAAGCAGGATCCGGACGAGCCGACGGATACGCCGACACCGGTGCCCACGCAGTCTCCGGAGGATTTTGCGAAATCCGTGCTGGAGAGCGTGTCCTCATCCAAACTCGGGCTGGACAAGAAGCTGTCCGAGTATACTGTGAGGAGCGACGACTATATTTCGAATATTAACGGGAAGGAATACGTCGGAGCGATCGTGCTCGACAAAGACAGCGGCGGCCTCGTCGCCAGCTTTTATGTCGCCCTCGACCGCAGCGAGATACTCAGCGAGAGGGAAGACGGAGAGTTCGACGTGATCAAACCGTAACGATACACAAAGGCGGGACAGAGGTTGTTCCGCAGGGGGTTATGATTCGCGTGCCGGCGCGTGAGCGCCTGTATCCGGAGAAGGAGGAAGCGTGAAGGATAAGATCGCCGGGATTGCCCGGGGCAGAATTGAATATGAATTGCCGCGGATCAGCCTGAGCAAGGATCGCATCGTCGCTTCCGTGGAGATCGGACACCGGCTGAACGGCCGCGTCAGCATCAGCAACGACGCGGAGAAGTCGATGAAGGGTCTGGTGTGC
This sequence comes from uncultured Lachnospiraceae bacterium, assembly GCA_902795625.1. GTDB lineage: Bacteria > Bacillota > Clostridia > Lachnospirales > Lachnospiraceae > ISDg. The sequence goes on from CADBLW010000111.1 coordinate 2,338, forward strand.
TCGGACAACCGCATGGTTGAGCCGGTCACGAACCAGTTCGTCGGTGTCTCCAACAACATCGAGTACGTGATCCACGCCGAGTCCCTCGAAAACCTCACAACGGTGGACGGAGCACTGACATTTATCACCGACTGCGGCGAGATCGAGCTGCCGTACCATATCGACGTGGTCGCGCCGACCATGCCCCTGGGCGCGGAGAAGATCGAGACGCCGGAGCAGTTCGCCCAGCTGGCGGCGAGCAGGAGAAAGGAAGCGCTGAAGATCTTCTGCGACGCTGGGTTCCGGCCTTTCCTGCAGTTCCATGAACCGAAGAGCTTATATCTCTATGATTTTCTGAAGAAGAGCGCGTCCGACGAGCGGGCGATGGAGGAATTCCTCGTGGCTACGGGTCGGAAAATGCCCGTTTCCGTCTCCGTCTCGCACTCTTCGATCGAATACAATGACATCCGCGACGCGGCATTTTCCGATAAACTGACGCTGCAGATGGACAACCCGGGCTATGTGAGTGTCCAGGTGTCCTCGTCCGCGGAGTTTCTGCTGATCGAGCACAACGAGGTTACGCCGGAACAGTTCTCCGGCGGCTCCTACGACATCCGCTACGTCGTGATCCCGGAGAAGATGGCGTACGGCAACAACTACGCGGAGATCACGGTAGAGGCGCAGTGCCGGACGATCAAGGTTCCGGTTTCGTGCCGGAAAATGCACGACCGTTCCGCGGAGCAGCTTCGCCAGCACTCCCGTGACCGGATCCGCGCGGATTTGGTGGACAACGCATTGGCGTTCCGGATGAACCGGATCCCCGTCGGGCGCTATGTGTCCGAGGCGGAGAGCCTTCTCACGCACCTGCGTGACGAGACGGGAGAGCTTTCCACGGAGGCAAAGCTGTACCGGATCCATCTCGACCGCCTGAGCGGCAAGGAGAGCCCCGCCAACGCGAAGCTTCGGGAAATCCTGCCGGATGAGATAGCAAGATCCTCGGCGGATGCTAAGGCGGCATACATCTATCTTCGCGCCGAGCGTTCCGCGGCCAACCGTGTATCGGCGCTGGAGCAGCTGTACGGCATCTGCAACGACGCATCGCACAAGCTGATCCCGGCGCTCCTGCTGATGAAGCTTGACGACCGCTACAGCCGCAACCGCAAGCTCTGTCTCGATGAGCTCCGCGGTATTTACGACAACGGAAATCCTTCCCCGCTCCTGTACCTGGGAGCGGCGGAGGTGCTCAACGAGGAACCGCAGCTGCTGCGGGAGATCGGCGAGTTTGAACTGCAGACGGTGGCATTTGCCGTGCGGCATCAGTTCCTGAAGAAGGAAGTCGCGGTGCAGTTCTCGACGCTGGCGGAGAGCGTGAAGGAATACCGGCTGCTGTATTATACGGTGCTGCAGGGTATTTACGAGCGATACCAGCTCAAGGAGGCGCTCACCGCGATCTGCGCGATGCTGATCCGCGGGCGCTGCCGCGACAGCCGTTACGCCGTATGGTTTGCCCGCGGTGTGGAGGCGGAGGTCCGCGTAGCCGAGCTCTATGAATATTACATCTACACCTGCAAGTCGGACGTCGATGAGGCGCTCGACGACAATGTGTTTGCTTATTTTACGTACAGCAGTAAGCTGAATGACCGCAAACTCTC
>CADBLW010000112.1 GCA_902795625.1 uncultured Lachnospiraceae bacterium
AACGTGACAGATATCACGGAAATGGCGATGGCGGCACAGAACGGCGGCGCTGACGCAGTCAGCCTGATCAACACGATCACGGGAATGAAGATTGATATCAACCGCCGTACATTTGCTCTGGCAAACAAGACAGGAGGACTTTCCGGTCCCGCAATCAAACCTATTGCAGTGCGTATGGTCTACCAGGTCGCACAGAAAGTATCCATCCCGATCCTCGGAATGGGCGGCATCGCATGCGCGGAGGATGCCCTGGAATTCCTGATGGCAGGAGCTACTGCGGTGAGTGTCGGAACCTCGAATTTCCACAATCCGAAGGTGACGGAGGAGATCGTGGAGGGCATTGAAGCATATATGCGCAGATATAATGTTGAAGATATCAATGAACTGATCGGATGCGTAAAATAATGCTTGTTGACACTGTTAAGTAAAAGAATAAACATACACACGGAGGGAACCTATGGAAGCTTACAAGAAGGAATTTATCGAGTTTATGCTGGATTGCGGAGTTCTCCGCTTCGGCGAGTTCACGCTCAAGAGCGGACGCAAGTCGCCGTTCTTCATGAACGCAGGACTGTACGTGACGGGAACTCAGCTTATGAAGCTCGGTGAGTATTACGCGAAGGCGATCCACGACCGATACGGCGATGATTTCGATGTGGTGTTCGGACCCGCGTACAAGGGAATTCCGATCTCGGTCGCAACCGCGATCGCTTACGCAAAGCTCTATGGCAAGGAAGTCCGTTATTGCTCGAACCGTAAGGAAGTCAAGGACCACGGCGATGTGGGCATTTTACTCGGAAGTCCTCTCAAGGACGGCGACCGCATTGTAGTTGTCGAGGATGTTACCACCTCCGGCAAATCCATGGACGAGACGCTGCCGATCGTGAAGGCCGCTGCCGATGTCAAGCTTGTGGGCCTGATGGTTTCCCTGAACCGCTGCGAGCGCGGCAAGGGCGACAAGGGCGCACTGGATGAAATCCGGGAGAACTACGGGTTGGAGACCGCTGCCATCGTTTCCATGAAGGAAGTCATCGAGTACCTGAACGGCCGCGAGGTGAACGGTCAGGTGTTCATTGATGACGAGATGCGCGCGAAGCTTGACGCATACTACGCAGAGTACGGTGTTTGATCGGATTACGGGAAAGATATATGAGTGAAGGTTTAAAAACAAGTGATTTCAGCTATCATCTGCCGAAGGAACTGATCGCGCAGGATCCGCTTACGGACCGAGCATCCTCTCGCCTGATGGTCGTAGACAAAAAGACCGGCGAAGTGACGCACACGGTATTCCGCGAGATCGGAAAATACCTCAATCCCGGCGACTGCCTTGTGATCAATGACACTAAGGTAATCCCTGCGAGACTGATCGGCGAACGGCTCCCGAGACAGGTGCCCGGCGGAAAATGCTGCGAATCCACCGAGGAAAATCCCCACATCGGCGCGCGGATGGAGCTTTTGCTCCTTAAGCGACTCGGAGACCGCTCCTGGGAGACGCTGGCAAAGCCCGGCAAGAGGGCAAAGGAAGGTGACCGCATCTCCTTCGGCGACGGAGCACTTATCGCGACAGTGACTGAAGTGAAAGAGGACGGAAACCGCATCGTTCAGTTTGACTTTGACGGTATCTTTGAGGAGATCCTCGACCGTCTCGGACAGATGCCGCTGCCGCCTTACATTCGCCATAAACTCCTGGACCGCAACCGTTACCAGACGGTGTACGCGAAGTATGAGGGATCGGCAGCCGCACCGACGGCGGGGCTTCATTTTACGAAAGAGCTGCTTGCGGAGATCGAGGCATCCGGAGTGTCCATCGCTCACGTGACGCTTCATGTAGGCCTGGGGACGTTCCGTCCTGTCAAGGAGGAAAATGTTCTTGACCACAAGATGCACACGGAATCCTACCGAGTTCTCCCTGCAGATGCGGAGAAGATCAACGAGGCACACCGAACCGGTCACCGCGTGATCTGTGTCGGGACAACTAGCTGCCGCACCATCGAGACTGTCGCGGCGGAAGACGGCACCGTAAAGGCGTGCGAGGGCGATACAAGCATCTTTATTTATCCCGGGTATCGCTTCAAGTGCATGGACGCACTGATCACGAACTTCCATCTGCCGGAGTCGACGCTTCTCATGCTTGTTTCCGCGTTTGCCGGCAAAGAGCATGTAATGAACGCCTACGAGGAGGCAGTGAAGGAGAAATACCGCTTCTTCAGCTTCGGGGACGCGTGCCTGTTTATTTGAATATGAATTGAAAACGGCTGACTGAGGTAACTCGGCCAGCCGTTGCTTTTTATACTTGATTGAATTAACAATTGATCAAATTATTGGTTTAGTACTCGGAAAATGCCCCGATAGACCCAAGAAACGCTTCATCCGCTTCGATTTCACGCTTCAACGCGTCGGGGCCGGGAGCACCGATGGTGTTTCGCTTGGAGACACAGGTCTTCAGGCTGATGGCATCGTAGATGTCCTCCTGAAACGCAGGACAGATCGTCTGGTAATCATAGAGCGGAAGAGTATCAAGCGTGCATCCGCGCTCCTCGCAGGCGAGGACAAGCTGACCGATGATGCCGTGTGCATCACGGAACGGTACGCCGTGCTTGACGAGATAGTCTGCTGCGTCAGTAGCGTTGGTAAAGCCGCCGGCTGCGCTTTGTTCCATAATCTCGCTGCGGAATTTGGTGGTGCCGAGCATGTTCGTGAACAGCGTGAGGCATCCTTTCACAGTGTCGATGGCGTCAAAGGTGAGCTCCTTGTCCTCCTGCATATCCTTGTTGTATGCGAGAGGAAGGCCCTTCATGGTCGTGAGCATCGAGGTGAGAGCCCCGTAGACACGTCCGGTCTTGCCGCGGATCAGTTCAGCGATATCCGGGTTTTTCTTCTGCGGCATGATGGAGCTACCGGTGGAGTACGCGTCATCCACCGAGATGAACCGGTATTCATCGGTGTTCCACACGATGTATTCCTCACAGAACCGGCTCAGATGCATCATGATCAACGCGCATGCGTCAAGATATTCGATGACATAGTCGCGGTCGGAAACGGAGTCCATGCTGTTGGCGGTGGGCCCGTCAAAGCCAAGCAGCTTCGCCGTGTATTCGCGGTCGAGATCATAGGTAGTTCCTGCGAGAGCGCCTGCGCCGAGCGGACAGTAGTTCATGCGGGAACGGACATCCGCAAGGCGTGAATAGTCGCGCTTGAACATTTCCATATAAGCGCCGAGATGATGAGCGAGAGTAACCGGCTGTGCCTTTTGAAGGTGAGTAAAGCCGGGCATGATCGTATCGACATTTTCCTTCATCAAACGATGGATCACCTTGAGAAGCTCCGTGATCCGGCGCATCGTCTCATCGATCTCGTCGCGCACGTAAAGCTTCATATCCAAAGCAACCTGGTCGTTGCGGGAGCGTCCCGTGTGAAGTTTCTTGCCGGCATCGCCGATCCGCTCCGTGAGGGTTGCCTCAATAAAACTGTGGATGTCCTCAGCCTCCTCATCAAAGGCGAGCGTTCCGCGGTCGAGCTCCGCAAGAATGCGGGAGAGACCGTCACAGATCAGTTTGCACTCGTCCTCAGAGAGAATCCCCTGCTTTCCGAGCATAGTCGCATGGGCGATGCTGCCACGAATGTCCTGTCTGTAAAATCTGCGGTCAAACCGAAGCGAAGCGTTGAACTCGTTGACCAGCGTATTTTCCTCTTTTGTAAAACGTCCTCCCCAGAGTTTCATGGGAACCTCCTGATATCATAAATAGTAACTTTTGTCTGTATAAATGTCTGAATGCGTTTCTTTGCACGGATCCGCAACAGACTGACGCAGTAACTTTACCATCTTTTGACGGTTACGTCAAATAGTTATCGTGTTCAGTAGATTTTCACCACAAAAAAAGAATTCGTGTTTAGCCTTTGGTGTATGCTTCGATCGTGATAAGGAAACGTTCGTCAGCTGCGAGTTCCTCGCATGCGAGGACAAGCTGACCGACTTCCCATTGACGCAATGCGGGCAGTTTTGTTATAATAAAGTATAAATAATGGCGTAATATGAGGATTTCCGGCATGGCCACAACTGACGAAGAATTGTATGACCGTTTTCTGAACCGGCACACGCAGGAAGATTTCCGGGTGCTGTTTGAAAAATATAAAGAGGGACTGATCCTGTTTCTGGACGGATTTGTTCATAACCTTGACGATGCGGAAGAGCTGATGATCGACGCGTTTGCGGAAGTGGCGGCAGGGCGGACGATCTTCTCACGAAGAAGTTCCTTTAAGACATGGCTGTTCTCCATCGGAAAGAAGCTTGCGCTCATGCATCTTCGCAAGTCAAAACGGACACAGACCGTCTCCTCGGACGAGGAAGAGATGGATATCCCCGATACCGACGACGTGCTTCCGGAGCTCAAGATGCTTTCCGAAGAGCGAAACCGCATACTGTATCAGGCGATGGGGAAGATGAACGCGGATTACCGAAGGGTTTTGATGCTTTTATATTTTGACAATATGTCCCATGAGGAAGCCGCAAAGGTCATGGGGAAGAACAAAAAGCAGGTTTATCATCTTGTTGAGCGGGGCAAAAAGGAGCTTCGCGAGATATTGAAGAAGGAGGGCATAGGATATGAAATCGAGTGATGTTCAATTTGCCGAGATCATGAAGCGTTCGGAACATGTCAAAGAGCATCGTCAGCTTGTCAGCAAGCTTACGGCAGACATCCTTGTTGCCGTTCTTCTGATCGCCATGATGGTCGGAACCGGGCTGTCGATCCCGACATTGAAGAATGCGGCCGCCGAAGTTACGGAAAATCAGTACGGCAGCATCTATCTGGTTACGCCTTACCTCGGATATGTGATCGTCGGAGTACTGGCATTTGCTCTTGGAGTTTGTGCTACGATCCTGTGTATCCACATTAAGAAGCTGAAGGGAAAAGACGACTGATGGGAATTGCCGGACTAATCGCAGACCTGATCAATCTTCTCGTCCTGCTTGTCATACTTGCAGGATTGATCCGCATGATCCTTCGCGGGCGAAGAGAGATGACAGTGATCTTTTATATATTCTCCACGGCAAGTCTGTCTTTCAGCTATATCTACTGGCTTGTTTATGACGCGATGTGGCCGCAGGAAAGACTTGTTTTCGCAGCCAACGAGATCTGTGAATGGGCTCATTTTCTGATGTGCGGAACCGTTCTCGCATATATGTTCAAGAGCATAACCCGTATTGATTGGGGCGAGGTGTTCGGTGTGACGATCCTTGTCGCCGTCAATGTTGCTTTATGGATTGCATGGACCGGTGAATGGCTGCAGGATATCCTGACCGGTCTTTGTATTGCCTATTGGGCATATCGCCTTGCGGTTGTGCTGAAAGAGTCAAAATCAAGTTCGCTCAAAGAGTGGTGCGGACTTCTTGCCGGCTTCGTTATAGCACTCGGTCTTCAGGTCGCGTCGTTCTTTAAGGGCGCACCGGTCGATGCACTTTATCTCGCTAGTTTTCTCATTTTGGCAATTATTGTCGTGATCATTCACATAAAAACGATCCGAACCCTTGTTAGGGCAGAAGAATACGAGGACTACCGACGAGCTTTCTGCCTTGCCTGTCTGATCGTTATTCTTACCGGATCCGGTATGTATATGTCGAGTGAACCGTATTATACGATCTTTCTGTGTTCGATGGGGCTTCCTTACATCTACAGCTATATAGCGATGAGAAAGGGGGCTGACCTGAAATGATCTATGCGGAAAATATTTTGCTTTGTATCGCGATACCGCTGGGTATTTCCCTTCTTTTTGCAAAGAACCAGGTTCGCCGGTATGTTCTCTCGTTTATTCTCGGAATGGTAATCTGCCTTCTGTCCGCGTACATCAGTGGTTTTCTGAGCATTGTGACCGGATACGGGGAACTGAAGACGTCGATTTTCCTCTCACCGATCATCGAGGAGACGATGAAGGTCTTCCCACTTCTTTTCTTCCTTGTGATGTTCGATGAGGATAACACATCTATTGTCAGTACGTCGATCGCCATCGGAGCCGGATTTGCGACCTTTGAAAATTGCTGTTACATTCTGAATTTCGGTGCGGGAAACCTGACCTATGTCATTATCCGCGGCATGTCCGTGGGTGTCATGCACATCGTCAGCATATATGCGCTTTCCATATGGTTCATACTTTCCATCCGTCTGAAAGCGTTTTCTTTCCCGAACGCCATCGGAGCGCTGTCGCTTTCCATGTCCTTTCACGCGATATATAACCTGCTCGTGTCAAAGCCCGGCATTACATCGATCATCGGATATACGATGCCGATCCTGACAGCCATACTTCTTTCGTTTCTTCGAAGCCGTCTGCTTCCTGTGGAAGAAGAGGAAAATACATGACGAATATTTCACTCAGAAACTCCCGGGGATCGGTTCCCGGGAGCTTTTTGTATATGATGATCTCAGACTCTTTTGAGGCTTTCAGGAGGCCTCATTTTTTTTGAATTTTTGTTTTTTTTTGAATTTTTCAAAAAATATGGTGGGAAAAATCTCTGAAACCTGCAACTAAAGGACAGAAACACAATTTAGGAAGGGAGGTATGGCTGTGAAGTACGGATCAGATGAAGCACTTGAAAAGATTTTCAAGAAGAGCAAAGAGATACGCGATACAAGGGAACGTCGAAGGATTACAGTTCTCGCAACGATAACTTCAGTGCTTGCCTGTCTGCTGATCGCGACGGTTGTTCTTCTGAAGGGACAGACGCTCTCCGAAGCAACCTCGTCACATCTCGGGGCATTCCTGCTTCCTTCGGAGGCCGGCGGATATGTTCTCGTCGGTGTGGCTGCATTTATACTCGGTATTGTAATAACGGTATGCGCTCTTGCATACCGTAAGAGGAATAAAGAGAAGAAAGAGCGGAAAGAGAGGGGAACGGAACAATGAAACGAAACGTGATCATCATTCTGTTCGTGGTTTCGTTCCTTCTGCTGGCAGCCTGTGAGGAAAGCTCCTCCTACCGGCACACCATGCGCGGTAAAGAGAAAGCAGTAAATAATTCAGGCGAACAGAATGACGAAGACAGGGACATCCGGGCCCCAAGCCCGGAAGCGCAACCGACTGCAACACCGGAGCAACCGACTGTGAAGCCGGGTGAAGATGACAGCTCACCTCCTCCCGGAGGGGTTATAGCCTTGCCTCCCGCATCAGCGTCATGGATTGATCGCCCGGATCTGATCGAAGCGACTGCCGCATCGGTTGTAAAACTGGATGTCTATGACAGCAACGGGACGAAAATTGCTTCCGGGACAGGATTTGCGGCAATTGAGCCGGGCTGCCTCGTGACCGCATTTCACGTGGTCGACGGTATGGAATATGCAAAAGCAATCGGTGAGGGCGGACTTTCTTTCACTCTGAAGGATATCATCGGAGCGGATGAAGCGGAGGATATTGCAGTTCTGAAATTGCCGGAAGACATTGAACTTCCGGTGATCGATATCGGAGGCGAACCGCTTCGAGGTGAACCTACAGTGGTGATCGGAAGTCAGGCCGGTGTCATGAATCTGGTGACGATGGGCAACTACTGCGGACTGTGGGAGAACGTCGAACACACACGGTACCTGTTCAGCACACCGGTTGCAGGCGGATGCAGCGGAGCACCGCTGTTAAACAGCGCAGGTTATGTCATAGGTGTCGTAAGCGGAACTTATGACAACGCGCAAAACCTGAATATAGCGGTTCCTTTGGCGAAAGCCGTGGAACTCTACTACCAATACATGGAGGAAATGGGACAATGAAATCAAAACGGACACGAATAATTATCGCGGCCACTGCAGCAACTCTGATCGTTGCAGGCTTGATCACATTCTTTGTGTTGAAAAACAAAAACAAGAATAAAACGAATCCTGAAACCGATAAGACGTTAGCGTCCTATGAAGTCTCGTTTGCGCTGCCGCAGACAATCAGCGATGAGGAACGAAACACTACGAAGCTTCCTGCAGCCGTCACGGTACAGGAAGGAACAACGATCGGAACACTTGCACAGCCGACGCGCGACGGTGCGATCTTCATGAACTGGACGTACGATGCGCAGGGAACAAACCGTGCCAACAAGGACGACCAGATCAAGTCGAATCTTGTTCTGTATCCGCGCTTCGTAAAGGAACAGGGCTTAAATGATATCACCGGTTTTACCTACGTCGCTAAGACGGACGTACCGGCGGATTTTGATATTGAGCTGATCACGTACGGCCTGAGCCGTGCGCAGGTGGAAGAGCTCGTCTCGATCAAGAATGCAAGCCGGGGAGGTGTTGATGTACCTTTATTCCTCAGCTCGGAGAGCGAGGATGAGGCAAGAAAATGGCTCAGCGATGCAGGATACAACGGATATACCATTGAAGCTGTACTTGCTTGCATTGACAAGAGCAAAGATGTTACCGGTCATGACACTCTTCTTGACCTGTTGAAGGAATTGTCGGAAAATCCGACAGAAGGTGTTGAGTTAACCGAAGACGGTGTTACGGAGATCGTGTATCATTTTGCGCATGATGCAGTAACGCTTGAAAATGACTCTGTGTATGACGGACTTGATGAGCAGACGTTAATGGTGATCAACGCCCTCGGCATTGACTTCTCTACCGTTACCGAGGCTGACCTTCTTGAACGCTACGGTCTTGAGCCCGACGACAGTGTGGAGCGTTACTGGCGTGAGGAAATCGGTCTTGACGTCAATCAGGTTCTTTTGCTTGAGCAGTTCCTGTATTCCGACAAGAATCTGCGCGGCGATCACTGGAAGCTTCACACCGCATACGGCGAGTGGGAAGGCGGCGAAGTATATTCCGTGAACCTTGCAGATACTGCGAGGATCCGCTTTGTCTATGACGACGAACCCACCAAAAAGGAAGTTACCGAGTATAACATTACGATCGCTCAGGAAGAGGTTATGAACATGACCGTGGATGAGAGTGTCATCCATGTTCCTGCTTCCGAAGTGCAGGGCGTTGACTTCCGCGGTGTTCTGACCCTGGAAACCGATGAAAACGGAAACATGTCCGCGAAGGAAAACACAGGAAAAGGTGTTCTTACCTATTCCGGTTCGAAAGAGCTGAAAACCGGTATGACGGTTGCTGTTCACAAGGGCGATTTCAGCGATGACGGAATCTCCAGCGGTGATGTGGCGTATGTAACGATCATCAGTCCGCTTGAGAACAATCAGTACGAATATGAATACTCCGGACTCGAGAGCATTGTTTCCGCGGAAAATGTGATCCCTGTTCCTGATGACGGAAGCCTTTCCGACGGAAAGATCACAGTTGACAAAAAGTATCTGAATTTTGAAAATGAGGCTTTCAAAGATTACGGTTTAAGCAAGGATTCGGTCATCAAGGTCGGCGACAGCCTGACCTTCTATACCGGCAAACTCGGAGGCGCTGATTTTAAGGAAACCGGTTACGGAAAGATTACCGGTGTTACGAACGAGAACAACTCTGTTGTGTTGTCCTATTCGTTGATCTCGTACGAAGAGATGACTGCCCCTGAGGTTATCCTCTATAACAAGCTTGAGGAAGTCAATTTTGAAGACTCCACGATCAAACTGGAAGATGTGGAGAAGAATATGTACGAACAGATTTCGAAGAGTTCCATCATGGATGAGACGAAAGAACTGTTCGAGATGCTGCTCACAGATCAGGACATCGACTTTGACAGCTTTGAGCACGGCGATGAACTTCGCAACATGGTGATCAAGACCAACGGCGAGGACATGACGCTGGAGGATATCAGAAAGCTTTCCGGCGGAAGCAGCAAAGTTAAGGTAGATGACTGGCAGTTTACGTTTACCGGCGGCTTCATCCTGCAGTATCTGGAAGGAAAGGGTCTCCGTGCGGAGGTTGCCGTTTCCTTTAAGATCACGATTCAGATCGGTGATAACGGCGGAGTCCTCGAAATTGTTCCCGCAATTATCTTTGAGCAGGAGATTAAGCTGACTCCTACCGTTAAGGTTCACAGGAATAAGAATAAATTAGGTCTGACCTCGAGTCTTGACATCACCGCTTCTCTGGATGCAGGAACCTATACCGGCTTCGGTGTTGTTGTTACCGCTCAGACGAAGAATGAAGAAAAAGAAGAAGATTCTGATTTCGCGACCATGACCGGCGGCTTCATTGACAACGGAAACAGTGATGCCCTTAAGGACAGAGCTACAGCCGCGAAGGCTCTGATCACAGCCGGTGATGCATTTAAAACCTATACCAACCTTGAGGAAATGAAGGAGAAAGGTGCAGGCTACTCACGCGGCGGCGGTGAAAGCGGCAAGCAGGAAAGTCAGGATTATGTGTCCCCGGGCCTCGGCGGCGGACTTGTGGAAAAGTACGCCAACATGCTCGGAAATGACTCGGAATATATCGATATTGTCGATGTGGACCTTGCAAGCATCGATCTTCCGATCGATCCATGCGGTATCATCCATGTCGGAATGAAGATTAACTTCAACGTCAGCCTGAAGATCAACGCGATGATCGGTGCGGGTATCAGTTATGAGAACGAGAAACTGTATTCCTATGCATTCCGTGCTAAGATCTGGGGTGGCGGCGACGAGTTTAATAAGATCGGCGGCTTTAAGGAAGGTTCCAGTGTAACGGATGTCAAAACATCCTGCTTCCGAGCTGACTTCTATGCCTTCGGTATGGTCGGCCTCCGCGCAGGCGTGAGCCTTGACCTTCGTGTCGGCGTGTTCAGTACGGACCTCGATTCGGTAGGCGTTGTTGCATCTGCAGGTGTCTATGCGGAGCTTTACGGTTTCCTGTATGTACATTACGAGTTGAAGGCCGGTCAGCCTGCGAAGTCCGGAGCCTGTGGTTCTCTGTATTTCGAAGTCGGTATCTATGTAGAGATCAACCTGAAGGTACAGGTCGGCGCCGGAGCTGCCAAGAAGGAATGGCCGCTATATGAGAGCACAATACCATTCGTGAAACTCGGATGTGAATTCTTCCCGATTGACTTCTCCATCGAACCGGATGATGATAAGCTGACGGTGAAGATTCCGAGCACAACGAATTCAATTAAGATCGACGGTGACAGCATCTTCACGATGAAGCTGATGGAGATGAAGTCCGGTGAAGAAGTAGAGCAGAAATGCGACTCCAAGAAGGTAGATACTACTGACGGAACGTTCATTACCGCGACGATCAAACAGCCGGAACAGGATACAAACGGTGTTGCTCTCAGCACCAGCCGTTCCTGGACACAGTTCAATGAAGAGAACTTTACGGTAGAGTGTTTCGATACGAATGCCGACGGAGAAATCCTTGAGGGCGCTTCGTCCTTCCAGTACATGCCGGGCACCAACGAGATCGTGGTCATCCCGGTCGACTGTACGAAGACAAAGTTCTACGGCAAGATTGTATTCACATATAAGAACCATGCGTTTGGTTTTAACACCGAAAAAATTCAGCGTACCGTAAACGTATCCTGGGAAGGTGTTCTTAAGACAGCACGCGTTGATTTCTACCGTGAAGTTACTACGCTCGGAGCGTTTGAACTTGTGGGAACCGGTTCGGTAACCGGTCTTGAGAATACATTCTGTTATATTGCCATAACCCCGGAATTTGCTGAGATGTATCAGGGTTACCGGCTTAACCATATGGCTTATCCGGATGAGAAGGAATTAAGTAACAGAAGAGATTCTCTCAGCGATCAAGTAGATGAGGCAAAAAAGGCTTTCCTTAGGACAACAGCGAAGACACAGGAATGGCAAGATACGTACAAGGTATGGCAAGACCTTCTTGAAGAATATCAGATTGTAAATAGTCTGTACAATGGCTATAAGGAACAAAATGAGACGGCTGTTCGTGAACGAAACGGAGGCAACACCTATTTTACGCTCCGCGGCAACGATACCGTAGTCGGAGCATACTTCAGACGGTATTGGGTACTTACTGATTTCATGGTTTATGATACACAGTATGATTCAAGAAAGAGCCGTGATTTTACGACTACAGGATTGGAACTGCTTGATAAGGATAATCTCATGGATCACATCCCGGGATACATGAAGAACTTCCGGCCTGAGTTATATGAGTCCGTAAACTGGTATATGAAATACTCGGATCCGGCGTTGTCGGCCAGATACGGAAGCGGAGCCCTCGGTGATGACATGAGAGCTTACCAGGTTCAGATACGAGAAACAGGAGATCTTTCGGGATTGACACCGGTTACTGAAGATACAATCCTGGATAGGGCTGCAAACAATTGTTATCTTCTCGTTGTCGGTATTCCTGTCGGTATCGAGCACACCATCCACTGGATGGATGATGAAACGGAAATCGCGACAACCAAACAACACTATCTGGAGAAGATTGTTCCTCCGAGCAACCCGACGAAGGACGGATGCGTCTTTGAAGGTTGGGACGGTGATTTCGGACGGCTGGACAGCGAAACCACAATGCCGAATTCCGACATCTATCTGAATGCATGCTTTAAGGGTGATGATGTAAAGGCTACATGGGTTCTTGATGACGGCAGAACGTTTGAAACTGTGATCCATGTGAATGATCGTATCTACCAGTCATTCCCTGAGAAACTTGTTTCCGAATCGGAAGACACCATGATCATCTGGCGTTCGGAGAAGGATAACATGGATACCACGATACCGTTCGATTATAAGATGAATAATCGTTCGGAAGTAACCTTCTACGGACGTCCCGGCATCGGCTTCTCGCGTATCACCTGGATCGACAACAGCACTGACGACAAGTATGAATACAGTGAATATGTTGAGATCGGTGTAGCGCCGAAGCGTCCTGAACTTACGAATTCGGATGGTCTTGATCTTACTTGGATCCTTTCTGACGGAAGAGCAATGCAGAAAGAATTCATCATGCCGAGAAGCGGAGTCACCGCAACAGCACTCTGGCATACGCATGAATGGTCTGATGAAACCGCAAGGGTGGAACCTACCTGTAAAACGCCAGGACATGAAGGTGTTAAATGTAAGGTGTGCGGTCTGATCGCAGACGGAACGACGATCCCGATGGACAAGAACGCACATGTATGGGCTGATTATATTATTACGCCTCCTACTTGTACGAAAGAGGGTGTACAGGGCCATCAGTGTGATTACTGTGTTGCCAAAGAGAAAGGATATACGGCACCGGTAGAGATCAATCCTTACAATCATGTAAATACGGAACGCAGAAATGAGCTGAAACCGAGCTGCGTAAAGGGCTATTCCGGCGATATTTATTGCGTGGATTGCGGTGAACTCATACTGCCCGGTTATGAGATGCATCCGACAGGAATTTGCGTGTACGGAATTCATGTCGGGTATGTGGAACCGACGTGTACCGAATGGGGAGACCCGGGAAAGACTGTATGCAAGTACTGCGGAACTGTGATGCAGGCATATGCATATAAACTGAAACCTACCGGTCATGTCGGTGAGATCGTTCCCGAAAAGAGCAAGGATGCTACCTGTGAAGAATCCGGTATCCGGCACATGAAGTGTAAAACATGTGATGAAGAGTGGGATGAAATACTTGCACCGCTGGGTCATGAGTGGGTTGAGGATAAAAACGTTGAGGAAGCGACCTGCCAGCATGGTGCGATCATAAGGTTCCACTGCAAAAACTGCGGTGCTACCGAAGAACTTGAGGTTTCCGAAAAGTTTGATCATTACTTCGAGAAAGGTGTGGTTGTCAAAGAGGCTACCTGTAAAGAGGAAGGTCTGATGCGCTACACTTGCAAGTACTGTGGCGAAACCAAGGAGGAACCGATACCTAAGACAGAAACCCACCAGTATTCGCAAGGTGTAGTGACCAAGAAAGCCACCTGTGATCAGAAGGGTGAAATGACTTACACCTGTCAGATCTGCGGATATCAGTTTACTTCGGAAATTGAGATGACAGATCATAAGTGGGATGTTGTCGGGATCACGAAGGAACCGACCTGTTCCGAGACCGGTATTCGTACAGAGAAATGCATCAACTGCGGGTTAACCAGAGAAATCGTTCTTGACAAGGATCCGAACAATCATACGAAGCTTACGAACGAGGAGACCGTACAGGAAGCAGGCTGCGTCTCCGAAGGCGTGAAGAGAAGAGTATGTGAGGCCTGCGGTAAGACGTTTACCGAGAAGACTCCGGCGCTCGGACATGACTGGGGCGAGGTAACCTATGAATGGTCTACTGACTGCAGTACCGTTACGGCAATCCGCAAGTGTAAGAGAGACAGCAGTCACGAGGAGAAAGAAACCGTCAAGACGACTTCCGAAGTGACAAAGAAACCTACCGCCGATGCGATGGGTGAGACAACCTACACGGCAACCTTTAAGAATGAGGCCTTCAAGACACAGACGAAGACACTCACGAACATTGACAAGATCGATGAGAGCTGGAACGATCCGACCTACACATGGTCGAGCGACAACAGCACCGTGACCGCGAAACGTGTAAGACGTGCGGATTCGTCTATCGTTGAAACCGAAACGGTGAATACTAAGGTGGATGAAACAAAGAAGGTCACCTGCGAGCAGGACGGCGAGAAGGTTTATACTGCTGAATTCAAAAATCCTGCATTCAGCAAACAGACGAAGAGTGAAACCGTCAAGAAACTCGGCCATAAGTGGGAAGCTGTTTCCGGAGCTGCGACTGAGCCGGAAATGATCCTGGATGAGAACGGCTGTTGTATCGGATGGAAGCTCGGCAAGAAGCCTCAGAAGTGTGCAAACTGCGGAGAAGAAAAGAGTGAGGATGTCAAGGTTTCCCTTGCTTTTACAAGCACTCTCGGTGAAGTTTGTACATCTTACTCCAAATCCGCTATCACATTTGATCTGAGAAAGCTGGAAGACGAATACGGCTGGTCTTCGGTAGCTGAGTGGGCAGGCGACAGAACATTTGATGAGCTTGTCGTAGACAGTACTTATATCGCGGCATACGTCAAAGAATCAGACGGATGGTGGCTGTGGGAAGGCGAGGAGATTGACGCGCACTTCGATATCCACTTCGCACTGATGCAGTGTCATCCGGAAGGAAGCTACAGCTACACGGACAACAGTCTTACTAAGACGAAGGCAAAGGATTTTGCGGGAGATAAAGCTGTCTTTACGGTTACCTTCACACCGAAGGATACGACAACCTATACGGCAACGACTACAACCGTTACCTTCCTGTTCCCCGGACAGTAAGACACTCTACAAGGACGCTCGCAGAGATGCGGGCGTCCTTTTTATTGCCGGATCGCGAAAACATACATGCCATTGCAGCAAGATGCGTCTCTGCCGTTGCCTTAAGAAGCGTATCTTTACTTGACAGTACCGAGGTTACGAATTATACTGTTAACTGCTGTGAATCAAGAGTTTCCATGCAGGCAATCAGGGTCGTTTATACGATCGGATGCCTGTGTCGGACGAATAAAGACAGACAGATAACGGAGGACATATGGCTGAGACGAAAATCATGCTCGGTAATGAGGCGATCGCGCGCGGCGCGTGGGAAGCCGGCGTTACCGTAAGCGCTGCGTACCCGGGCACGCCGAGTACCGAGATCAGTGAATCGATCGTAAAATACGAGGAAGTTTACGCGGAGTGGTCACCCAACGAGAAGGTGGCGATGGAGGTTGCCATCGGTGCGTCCATGGCAGGTGCGAGAGCGCTCGCGTCCATGAAACATGTCGGTGTCAACGTAGCATCCGACCCGCTTTACACTGTTTCCTATATCGGAGTTAACGGCGGTCTTGTGCTTGTTGCTGCGGATGACCCGGGCCTTTACTCGAGCCAGAATGAGCAGGACAGCCGAGCGGTAGCGAGAGCATCGAAGGTGCCCGTGATCGAGCCGTCGGACAGCGGTGAGGCGAAGGAGTTTATCAAGTTTGCCTATGATCTGAGTGAAAAATACGATACGCCCGTAATGCTTCGCACCACAACGAGACTTTCGCATTCCCAGGGCCTTGTAAACCTTGAGGAACGCGTGAACCGTGAGCTCAAGCCCTATGAAAAGAATTTCCGCAAGAACGTCATGATGCCCGGCTGCGCCAAGGCGCGTCATCTCCATGTGGAGGACCGCGAGAAGCGCATGGCAGTTGACGGATGCGAAATGCCGATCAACCGCGTAGAAATGCGCGACACGAAAGTCGGTGTGATCACCTCCGGTATTCCTTATCAATATGTTCGCGAGGCGATGCCTGATGCGTCCGTGCTCAAGCTCGGTCTTGTGAACCCGCTTCCGAAGCAGCTGATCCTTGATTTTGCCGCTAAGGTAGACACGCTCTACATTGTGGAGGAGCTGGATCCGATCATCGAGGAGCAGGTAAAGTCCTGGGGCGTTGCCTGCAAGGGCAAGGAGCTCCTTACGGTACAGGGCGAGTACAGCGCAAATATGCTTCGCGAGAAGCTTCTCGGACAGACATTGGAGCTTGAGGCTCCCGCAGATGCTCCTCAGAGACCTCCGATCCTTTGCCCGGGCTGCCCGCACCGTTCAACATTTTCCACGCTGCAGAAGCTCGGCCTTCACGCTGCCGGCGATATCGGATGCTATACGCTCGGTGCAGTTGCACCTCTTTCCGTTGTCGATACGACCGTCTGCATGGGTTCGAGCATCAGCACTCTCCACGGAATGGAGAAGGCACGCGGCAAAGAGTATGTGAAGGATTGGGTTGCGACGATCGGTGACTCGACATTTATGCATACCGGTGTCAACTCCCTTATGAATATGGTTTACAACCAGGCGACGGGAACCGTTCTGATCCTCGACAACTCGACGACCGGTATGACCGGTCACCAGGATCACGCAGGTACCGGCAAGACTCTCAAGGGCGATATCGTGAACGCGATCGATGTCACGAAGCTCTGTGAGGCCATCGGCGTTCCGAATGTGAAGACCGTCAACGCCTTTGACGTCAAGGAACTCACGAAGACGATCCGCGAGGAGGTTGCGAAGGACGAGCTTTCCGTCATCATCGTAAAAGCTCCGTGCGCGCTCCTCAACAAGGCTAAGATCACGACGCAGTACAAGGTTAACCCCGACACCTGCCGTGCATGCGGTTCCTGCATGAAGCCCGGATGCCCCGCAATGACGAGAGGCGAAGGCGGCAAGGTAGTGATCAACGATACGATGTGCAACGGTTGCGGTCTGTGCGCTCAGCTCTGCCCGTTCGGCGCGATCGAGAAAGTCGAGGTGTGATTATGGCTACGAAAAATATCATGATCGTCGGTGTCGGCGGTCAGGGAACATTGCTTACGTCCCGTATCCTCGGCGGTATCGCACGCGAGGCAGGGTATGATGTAAAGCTTTCGGAGGTTCACGGAATGGCTCAGCGCGGCGGAAGCGTTGTCACGTTTGTCCGCTACGGCGAGAGCGTTGCCGAGCCTATCGTGGAGGAGGGCTGCGCCGACGTATTGATCGCGTTTGAGCGTCTCGAGGCACTGCGCTATGCACATTTCCTGAAGAAGGACGGCGTTCTGATCGCAAATGATCAGCGCATTGATCCGATGCCCGTAGTGATCGGTGCCGCAGAGTATCCTGAGAACATTCTCGAGAACCTTGAGAAGAAGTACAAGGTACTCAAGATCGATGCAATGAGCGAGGCGAAGAAACTCGGAAACGCGAGAGCATTTAACACGATCGTGCTCGGAATGGCTGCGAAACATATGGATTTTCCGAAGGAAGCATGGCTCACGGTGATCGAGCATACCGTTCCGCCGAAAACCATCGACCTCAACAAGAAGGCATTCCTTGTGGGTTACGAACTCTGATCGCGAAAGCAATTGTGCATTTTACGCGATGCCAACTCAGTTCGCGAAAGCAGACGGAGAGTTACAGGACTTACATGACTGTTACGCCGTGAAAACGGCTGATAGTACAGGCCCGAGGGCTTCCATGCGGGTCAAATACATTATTTCAGGAGCGAAGAAACAATGCTTCTGAGGGAGGTTGCCGATATGGCACAATACAAGATTGAAACACACCTGCACACCGCGGAAGGGAGCAAATGCGGCTGGGCGACCGGATGTGAACAGGCGGAAGCGCGGTTGATGGACGGGTACAGCACGATCATCGTGACGGACCACTTCTTCCGCGGCAACACAAGACCGGAGAGAAGTCTCCCCTGGGAGGAGTATATCGAGCAGTTCTGCTCCGGTTATGAGCATGCGAAAGCACGCGGCGACGAGATCGGTATCACAGTCCTGTTCGGACTGGAGGACAACTATCAGGGCTCGGAATTCCTGATCTACGGTCTCGACAAGGACTGGCTTTTAAAGCATCCTGACATGCGCACCTGGACTCCCTGGGAGGAGTACGAGCATGTGCATGGGGACGGCGGCTACATGGTACAGGCGCATCCGTTCCGCGAGGCATCCTACCTCCGTGGCTTCGGACTGTATCCGATGTACACGGACGCAGTCGAGGGTATCAACGCTGCGCAGACGAAAGCCATGAATGAGCGCGCGATCTGGTATGCGAAGCAGTTTGACAAGCCAATGACGGCAGGTTCCGACATTCACGGGATTGACAGCGTCGGAGGAGGTATCATCGCACCGCATCCGATCAATACGATCCGGGATTACATCAACATGATCCGCAACCGCGAGCCTTACAAGCTGATCGAGAAGCATCGCGACGAAAAGCCTCAGGGAGGACCTCCCGGGCCTGATTTCTTCAAGATGATCGAACAGAAGAAGGTCGAGATGAAGGCTTTTGCGGATGAGGCGGCAAGACGGATCCGCGAAGGACAATAGAATTTTACGGACAATAACGTAAACACAGTAACAGCGCAGCACACAGTGAAGAAAAGACGGAAACGCAGTGCAGCGCACGGCAAAGGATAGACAGCAACGTCGGGAGCAGAGTATGAACCAGTATATCGAAAACATCAATAACGG
>CADBLW010000113.1 GCA_902795625.1 uncultured Lachnospiraceae bacterium
AGGAGCTCCTTCGTAAGCTCCGTTCCCTGCGCCGAAAGGCCGCGCACAACCGCCGCGTACAAAGACGCCGCGCCGTCCCCGAGCTTTTCCGCGATGTCTGCGGCCACCGGATCTCCCGCAGGGGCGCCGATGCTCGAATGAGCCGCACCGCTCGCGCCGTTCGCGCCTGCCGTACCTGCACCCGCTGCGCCGCTGCCCGCACCTGCCGCACCGGCACCGCTGCCTGCTCTCGCAGCCGGCGGAACATAGTCGCGGTACGCGTCCATATACGCAAGGGAGTTCTTATCAATATTCATCAAAAGCCGGAACGCGCGCAGCGCGCCCATCATCGACTCGGAATTCGGGTTCATGATCGGCAGCGTCA
This sequence comes from uncultured Lachnospiraceae bacterium, assembly GCA_902795625.1. Classification (GTDB taxonomy): domain Bacteria; phylum Bacillota; class Clostridia; order Lachnospirales; family Lachnospiraceae; genus ISDg. The sequence continues at coordinate 365 of CADBLW010000113.1, forward strand.
GGCCGTTCTGCAGCGCCATCGTGAGGAAGGTCGCATTCACAAGGTCGCGGTTCGGAAGACCGAAGCTCACGTTGGAAACGCCCAGAACCGCGCCGAGCCCAAGACGGTTATGCACCATCGCAACCGCCTTCAGAGTCTCCGCGACCGCTGCCTGCTCTGCGCTGGCGGTGAGTGTCAGGCAGTCGATCTGCAGGTTCTCCCTGCGGATGCCGATGGCTTCCGCACGGGACACGATCTTCTCCGCCACGGCAAACCGTTCCTCGGCCTTCGATGCGATGCCCGCCTCGTCGAGGGTGAGACCGACAACCGCGGCACCGTATTTTTTGACAAGTGGCAGGATGGAGGAAAGGCTCTTCTCCTCGCCGTTCACACTGTTCACAAGGGGTTTTCCGTTGTAGATGCGAAGCGCCGCCTCCAAAACCTCGGGCTTGTTCGAGTCGATCTGCAGCGGCACATCCACCACCGCCTGCAGCTCGCGGATGACGCGGACCATCATCTCGGTCTCGTCAATACCGGGGAGTCCCACGTTGACATCCAAAATCTCGGCGCCCGCCTCCACCTGGGAGATGGCCTGTCCGAGGATATAATCCATATCGCCGTTCTGCAGCGCCTCCTTGAAGCGTTTCTTGCCCGTGGGGTTGATGCGCTCGCCGATGCACCGCGGCTCCGTGAACCACACGGCTCTGCTGGCCGAAGCGATACCCGTGGGGCGGGTGTTGCGAAGGGTTGTGAGGTCCTCGAAATCGTCGGGATAGAACCCGTTTGCAGGATCGGCATTTTCCGCCGCACCGCTGCCGCATTCTGCCTCGAGCGCGTCGCGCTCCGCCTCCCACTCCCGCACAACCTTCGTGAGTTCGCGGATGTACGCGGGGGAGGTACCGCAGCAGCCGCCCACCACCTGAACGCCGTAGGGGAGCATTTTCCGAACGATCGCGGCAAATTCCTCCGGCGACACGTTGTAGGTGTTGGTTGCCGGGTCGGGCAGACCCGCGTTGGGCTTCACCACGATCGGAAGCTTCGTCGCCGTGTACAGCTGCTTCACCATGGGCAGCAGCTCCTCCGGTCCGAGGGAGCAGTTCATTCCGATGCCGTCGATGCCCATATCGGAAAATGTCAGTGCCATCGCGTCGACGCTCGTGCCCGTGAAGGTACGGGCATTTGCCTCAAAACTCATGGTGAGATAGACCGGCAGGTCACTGTTTTCCTTGGCCGCCAGCACCGCCGCTTTCGCCTCGTAGAGGTCGGTCATGGTCTCGATGACGATCATGTCGGCGCCCTTCGCGGCGCGCACTTCCTCGGCGAAAATGTCGTAGGCCTCCTCGAAGGCGAGGTCCCCCAGCGGCGAGATCAGCCGTCCGATGGGTCCGATGTCAAGGGCAACCTTCGTATCGGGCCTGCCCGCCTCGATCACCGCCGCACGGGCGTTGCCGATGGCCGCGACGATCAGCGTCTGTACCGAATAGCCTGTCTTCGCCATTTTCAGACGGTTCGCGCCGAAGGTGTTTGCGTACACCACCTGCGAACCGGCTTCGATGTAGCACCTGTGGATCTCCGTCACCTTATCCGGGTGCTCGATGTTCCACACCTCGGGTACGCCGCCGAGAGGCAGCCCCGCCGCCTGCAGCTCCGTGCCCATGGCACCGTCAAGAATCATGATCTGCTTGTATTTTTCCATTCTATCCTCCGCATGAGTTCGGGCGGACTGTCGTCCTCCGATCTACCTCAACTTCCATCGGGAGCAGTCACTCCCGGTATCCTTACGTGGTTACTGTTCTCCGTCTTCCTCCGGGGTCTTGTCCTGCCTCGAGAGGCAGCTGTCGTGGTACGCGCAGCCCGCGCACGACCCTGCCGCGCAGGCTCCCACCGGCGCGGAAACCATGTCGCCCTCGTCGCCGTCCGACGTGGAAACCTTCCGAAGCTCCTTCGTCATATCCTGCAGGCCGATGATCGCCGTGACGGATTTCATCGGCGTGAGCATGTGCCCCTGCGTCGTCGCAAGCCCGATGCGCTTGCCTGCCTCTACTGCCGCGAGAAGGTCGTCCTGCATCGAAAGGGGCAGGTCGCCGTAACCCGGGGAGAAGCGCCAGGTCTGGCGGAAAAGGGGCATTTTCCGCTGAAGCTCCGCCTGCACATCGTCGCAGATCTGCTCGATGGCCGCGCCCGCCATGGCGTCCGTGAGCAGGGCCTTGGGCATCTCCGTCTTCTGAAGCCTCCGAAGCAGCGTGTCCACGCCCGACCCGAGGGTCGCCGCCATCAGCACCACCTTCGTGCAGCCCACCAGATGCTTTACGATGTCCTTTCCGGTCAGCGTGAGCGCGCACTCCGCGAGCTTCACTTCCTCCTCGCTGCAGCACTCCATATCGAAGATCCCCACGCTGTAGGCCGGATGACACGCCTCCATGAGGGGCTTCTCGCACTCGCGCATGAGATTAAGGATAGTCTCGTCGGGCATTTGCCCGCCGTAGCCTAAGTACCTCGCGGCCTCCTCCATCCGGATCGGTTTTAACTCTACCATACTCTGCTCCTTGTCACCGCCGAAAGACGATCCGCCGGCACTGGCGCCGCCCGGAACATCTTCCGTAAACACTCCAACAGCACGCCGAGGTTCGCAAACCGGGGCGTGCCAAACATTTTCTATATCCTTGTCCTGCCTTTCGGCAGTCGAACCATCTGTGTCATCGCGGTCCTGCCGCGGACCCGTCCTACTCTGTCCGGATCAGTCCGGGGTTGATCATCGGCGCCACCGCATCGGTGATGCGCTTCGCAACGTAGGGGTTGTTCATCGTGTAGAGATGGATGCCGTCCACGCCCCGGGACACAAGGTCGATGATCTGATCGATCGCGTAGGCGATGCCGCCCTCGCGGATCGCGTCGGGATACGCCTCGTAACGGGCCATCATCCGCGCGAACTTCGAAGGGATGCTGGCGCCGCACATCGTGACCATGCGCTCAATGGATGCCTTGCTTGTGCAGGGCATGATGCCCGCTTCGATCGGCACCGTGATTCCCGCTGCCCGTGCCTTGTCGAGGAATGTGAAAAATGCGTCGTTGTCGAAGAAGAGCTGCGACAGCAGATGATCCGCGCCCGCGTCCACCTTCTTCTTCAGGTTCGCGATGTCCGCATCCAGCGTTGCCGCCTCCATGTGTCCTTCGGGGTAGCACGCGCCCATGATGTGGAAATCGCCCTTGGTCTTCAAGTAGGCGATCAGATCCGAGGCATGCGCAAAATCGGTCTGGATCTCCTTCTCGGCGTTCGGATTGCGGTCGCCGCGAAGCGCCAGGATATTCTCGATCCCGCGCTCCTTCAGCTGCTCGCAGATAAGGTCGATGTCCTCTTTCGAGTTGTACAGACAGGTCAGATGCACCGCGGATTCAATCCCGTAATCCTTGCGGATGATCTGCGCGATATCCGCGGTCTTCGTGTCCGCCGCGCTTCCGCCCGCGCCGTAGGTCACGCTGATAAAATCAGGGTGCAAGCCCTGCAGACCGTCGAGGGTCTTGTAGATCGTCTCGATGGGCATATCCTTCTTCGGCGGGAATATCTCAAAGGTAAAGGCCGTGCGGCCGTTTTTCATGATCTCCGATAGTTTCATGGACCCTCTCTCCCAAAGGTTTTCCACAGTATACCACGCGCAACGCGCGCGCGCAAGGAAAATGAAGTCATTTTCCACTGTGCTTTCGGATCCGGCATCGCGGATTTATGCATTGCCCCTGCCGACGGTCAGAACATCCCGCCGCTCTTGCTGACAACGCGGAGCCGCTCGAGGGCCTCCATGAGGACGCTCCGCGGGCACGCGACGTTGATCCGCTGAAATCCTGCGCCGCCGCGGCCGAACATGGTTCCCCGGTCGAGCCACAGCTTCGCCCGGTTCACGATGAGATCATCAAGTTCCCGCGGGCAGAGCCCGGTCTCACGGAAATCAAGCCACGCCAAATAGGTGGCCTCGGTCTCCACAACATGTACTCCGGGCAGTTCTTCGTAGACGAACTTCGCCAGAAAATCCAGGTTTTCCCGAATGTACTTCCGTGCCGCCGCATACCACTCGTCCCCGTGCTCATACGCCGCCTGCGCAGCCGCGATGCCCGCCGCATTCGGCTCATCGTAGCCGGTCTGCGCGATCGCCTGCCGGAACCGGTGACGAATATCACTGTTTGGAATAAAAATGTTGGACTGCTGAAGTCCCGCCAGATTGAAGGTCTTGCTGGGCGATGTCGCCGTGATCGTAAATTCCCGAAACGACTCATCCACTTTCTGGAACACCTGATGCTCACCCTTCCACACAAAATCGAAATGAATCTCGTCACTGAACACGGTCACACCGTACCGACGGCACAGCTCACCGATGCGCCGAAGCTCCTCCTCGGTCCAGGCCCGGCCCACGGGATTGTGGGGATTGCAGAGAATGAAAAGTTTTACGTCTCCTCCGGCGATCCGCCGCTCAAAGTCCTCGTAATCCATCGTGTAACGGCCTTCTTCATCACGCAGAAGTTCCGACACCACGAGTCGGCGGCCGTTGGCCTTTATGATATCCGCGAAAGGATAGTACACCGGCTCCTGGATGATCACGCCGTCCCCGGGCTCCGTCAGGCCGCGCACCGCAGCCCCGATGGCAAAGCACACGCCGGGAGTCTTCACGTGCCACTCCGGCTGCACCTCCCAGCCGTGGTGCCGCTTCATCCAGCCTGCCACCGCCTCGAAGAACCCGTCGCCGTCCTGCACGTTCGTGTAGCCGTAGATGTTGTGGCGCGCAAGCTCCGTCAGCGCATCCTCGATATAGGAGCTCGTCCGGAAATCCATATCCGCCACCCAAAACGGCAGCACATCCTCGGGGTATCCCCTCTTCTTCGCAAAATCATACTTCAGGCATTTGCTGTTCCTGCGGTCGATCACCGCGTCAAAATTCAGATTTCTCTCCGCCATCGCTTATCTCCTGTCTCAGCTCTCTCACTCCGCCGTGAACGCCTGCTCCAGATCCCCGAGAATATCCCGCGGATCCTCGATTCCCACGGACATCCGCAGCAGCCGGTCCGTGATCCCGAGGCGCTCCTTCTGCTCCGCAGGCACATCCGGGTGCGTCTGCAGCGACGGGTACGTGAGAAGGCTCTCCGTGCCGCCCAGGCTTTCGGAAAATGTGATCAGTTTCACGTTTCGAAGGATGGACAGCGCCTTCTCCGCGGATCTTACGGAAAATGAGAGCATCCCGCTGCCCGCGTAATAAATCCGGTCAACCTCCTCGCGGCCGCGCAGCCAGTCGCGCACGGTCTCGGCGTTGCTCCTGTGCCGTTCCATCCGAAGGGCGAGCGTCTTCATTCCGCGAAGACACAGCCAGCACTCGAAAGGCCCAAGCGTCGCGCCCGTGGTCTTCGAGAGAAGCCGTATCCGCGCCGCTGCCTCCGGATCTTTGCTGCACAGAAAGCCGCAGACCGTGTCATTGTGGCCGCTAAGGTACTTCGTCCCGGAGTGGATCACAAAATCCGCTCCCTCAGCAAAGGGATGCTGCAGGTACGGCGTCATGAACGTGTTGTCCACCGCCAGCACCGCGCCGTTTCGATGCGCGATCTCCGAGATCGCGCGGATGTCGCTCACGCGCATCATCGGATTGGACGGTGTCTCCAGGTACACGGCCTTCGTGTCCGGGCGGATCGCCGCTGCCACCTTGGCCGGATCGGTGGTGTCGACGTACTCGATGCGGTACTCATTTTTCGTCTCGATCTGATCGATCAGGCGCACTACGCCGCCGTACAGATCCTCGCCGCACAAAATGTGGTCGCCGGGCCGGAAGCAATCAAAAAACGCCGAGATTGCGGCCATTCCCGATGCGAATGCCACCGTGTCATACGCTCCCTCCAGGGAGCTTACGGTTTCCTCCAGAAATTTTCTGGTCGGATTTGATTCACGGGAATAGTCGAACCCCGACGGATTGTGTCCCGGCGTCAAATGACTGAAACAGGCCGTCTGGTAGATGGGGAAGCTGACCGCGCAGTTCGCGTCCGCGAGCGTGTGTCCCTCCCCGTGAATACATCGTGTCTCTATTGAATACATGGTTAACCCTCTTTTTCTGTATGAATTTCCGTACGGCGCCTCCGTCCGGATCGCGGCGGATCACACTGTGATCAATGCGACGGCGAGCTCCGCGGCTTTGGCAAGTTCCGCAAGCTCCGTGTACTCCTCCGTCGTGTGGGATTTTTCCATCGCACAGGCCACGACGATCGCCGGTATGCCGTGCTCGTTCAGGCGGTTCGCATCGCTTCCGCCGTAGGTGGTGATCCATTGCGCGCCGAGGCCCGCTCTCTCCGCAGCCTTCGTAAAATGCCGCACCACCGCCTCCGCAGCGTCCAGATGATACGCGCGGATGTGCTCGCGGCTCCGGCACTGAACCGTGCCTCCGAAATTTTCCGCCGTCTGCTCAAACTTCGCGAACACCTCGTCCACCAGCCGGAGCGCCTCCTCGTGGGAGAAGCTTCGCACCTCGCCGGTGACAACCACGCGGTCCGGCACGATATTGTCCGCCGTGCCTCCCGTAATGGTCCCGAAGTTCACGGAACTCTGTCCGCCCCTGCGCCCTGCGGACAATGCCGACAATGCATTTGCCGCAATGCTCACGGCGTTGATCCCCTGCTCCGGCGCAAAACCCGCGTGGGCCGCCCTTCCGTTAATCTCAACGGAAAATGTAACTATGGACGGTGCCGCTGTTGCGGCCGTTCCGACCGGTCCGTTTAAGTCAAACACATACGCCTTATCCGCGTGCACAAGGCGGAAATCAAATGCCTCCGATCCCTCGCAGAAGCTCTCCTCCGCGGAGGTGATCAACACTTCGATGTCCGGGTGCGGCAACCCCGATTCCTCAACGGTCTGTATCGCCTCAAGGATCACCGACAACCCGGAAACATCGTCTGCTCCAAGCACCGTGGATCCGTCGGAGGTGATCGTGCCGTTCTCCCGGACGATCGCCTGTTTGCCCCTGCCCGGTCTCAC
>CADBLW010000114.1 GCA_902795625.1 uncultured Lachnospiraceae bacterium
CGGCGAGCACATCGGACTTGTCGGAGCCAACGGCGAGGGCAAGAGTACATTTTTCAATATCATCACCGGCGATCTGATGCCGGATGATGGAACGATCACCTGGGCGAAAAATGTGCGGGTCGGCTATCTCGACCAGCACACGGTATTAAAGCCCGGAATGACGATCCGGGATGTTTTGGCGTCCGCATTTTCCCGGCTTTATGAAAGTGAGAAGGAGATCAACGTCATCTGCGAGAAGATGACGGATGCGGACGAGGAGACGATGACGGCGCTCATGGAAGAGATGGGCGTGCTGCAGGAGATGCTGGAACAGCACGATTTCTACTCGATCGACACAAAGATTGACGAGATCGGGCGGGCGTTCGAGCTTGACGCGCTCGGCTTTGACCGGGACGTCAGCGAGCTCTCCGGCGGGCAGAGAACGAAGGTTTTGCTGGCGAAGCTGTTGCTGGAGAAACCGGACATTCTCCTTCTGGACGAGCCGACTAACTATCTCGACGAGCAGCATATCGACTGGCTCAAGAGGTACTTAAACGGCTATGACAACGCGTTTATACTGATCTCGCACGACATTCCCTTCCTGAACAGTGTCGTGAATGTCATCTGGCATGTGGAGCAGGCGACGTTGACGCGGTATCCGGGAGACTACGAGCACTTCCTCGAGGTCTATGAGATGCGCAGAAACCAGATCGAGGCCGCCTACAACCGTCAGCAGCAGGAGATCAAGGAACTCAAGGATTTCGTGGCGCGCAACAAGTCTCGTGTTGCAACGAGAAACATGGCGATGTCGCGCCAGAAGAAGCTCGACAAGATGGATGTCATCGAGCTTGTGAAGGAGAACCCGAAACCTGAGTTCTGCTTTAAGGAGGCAAGAGTTCCGTCCCGCGTCGTTGTGGAGACGAAGGACCTGGTGATCGGCTATGACCGGCCGCTCTCAAGGCCTTTGAACATTCATGTCGAGCGCGGTGCCAAGGTGGTTCTAAGAGGTGCGAACGGTATCGGCAAGACGACGCTTCTCCGCAGCATCCTCGGGGAGATCCCGGTACTCGGAGGATCGGTGGAACTCGGCGATTACCTGTCGGTCGGATACTTCGAGCAGGAGCTGAGCGGCGAGGGAACAAAGACCTGTATGGACGAATTCTGGGATGAGTATCCGTCCTACACAAACTACGAGGTGCGATCGGCGCTGGCCAAATGCGGCCTCACAACCAAGCATATCGAGAGTCAGGTGCGTGTTCTCTCCGGCGGCGAGCAGGCGAAGGTCCGCCTTTGCAAGCTGATGAACCGGGAGAGCAACCTTCTCATCCTTGACGAGCCCACGAACCATCTGGATGTGGACGCGAAGGAAGCGCTGCACCGTGCACTTTCGGACTACAGGGGAACCATCATGATGGTTTGCCACGAACCGGAGTTTTACGAAGACATCGCCACGGAAGTCATCGACTGCGGCGAATGGAGTCTTCTCGCGTAGGAAAACCGTTTTATTTTGCGTAAGGCGGTGTCTTTCGACGGAGGCAAAACGATGGAAGAGAAGGAGAATCAGGAAAAGATCAAAGCGGAAGACGAGAAGCGCGCCAAAACGCTGAAGACCATCGACCGGGTCCTGATGATCTCGGTGTTGCTTGCGATCGCTGTGTTGTTTACGGTTTACTTTATTGTACCGTTGTTCAACCTGCCGCCGGAGCCGAAGAAAAACCGGTCGACTTCGCCGGACGGCATTGAGCTTGACAGCGCGGAAGCGCTCCTGGCGTATGCCGAAGAGCACTACGGCAAGGCGGAGCTTTTGAGCACACGGGAAACCGGAGTGGAAGAGGATCGACATCGCGAATGTGTGTTTCGGGATGTGGAGCGCGGGTTTACGTATACGCTTTCGTCGTATCCGGCTGTGGGCTTCTGGCTTGATACGGTCTGGTATTACGAGGGAACGAGGATTAAAGGTGACTATGAAGAACGATATGCCGAATGGCAGCAGGAGGATTTCATTATGAGCAATAAAGAACGCTTCGCGGGGATCACCCCGGCAGCAACTTTGAAGAACCCTACCGACAACAATCCGCTGATGGTACAGCGGCTCGGCGCTGATCCGTACGCGCTTGTGTACGACGGACGCGTGTACATCTACATGACCGGTGATGTGATCGAGACGCTGGGAAGCAAGCAGCTTGCGAACAGCTACCAGAAGATCAACACGATCAACGTGATCTCCTCGGACGATCTCGTCAACTGGACCGACCACGGCTCGATCCGGGCCGCAGGCTACACGGGCGCTGCCAAGTGGGGCGGAAACTCCTGGGCGCCTGCAGCGGCATGCAAGGAGATCGACGGGAAAATGCAGTTTTTCCTGTATTTTGCGAACAGCGGCAACGGCATCGGCGTGCTCCGCGCGGACAATCCGTGGGGACCGTTTGAGGATCCGATCGGCAAGGCGCTGATCAACCGTGATACGCCGAACTGCGCGAACGTGACATGGCTTTTCGACCCTGCCGTTCTGGTGGATGAGGACGGCTCCGCGTACCTCTATGTCGGTGGCGGCGTTCCGGGCGGCAACCAGCCTACGGCAGACCAGATCGAGCATCCAGGCACGGCCCGCATGGTCAAGCTCGGCGATGACATGATCTCTCTAGACGGCGATCCGATCGCGCTTGATCCGCCGTTCCTCTTCGAGGATTCGGGCATCAACCGCATCGGCGACACATACTATTACAGCTACTGCAGTAACTTCAATGTAGACGGACACGCCAACGCAGGCAACTACAAGCTGCACAACGGACAGAGCTGCTACATGACCTCCGACAGCCCTTACGGTCCGTTTACGTACCAGGGCGCGATCC
>CADBLW010000115.1 GCA_902795625.1 uncultured Lachnospiraceae bacterium
AATCTCATACCCGACCTTGATACCTGCCGCCAGCAGCACCCCTACCGCCAAAGCGATCAATACCCTCTTCATCATTTTCTCCCTCCATGTGGCTCAGTGCAACTAAACTACGCTCTCCGTAATCCATTCTATCATATTGACGGGGTGAAAACCACTCTCATTTTTCCCGGTGCTCATTTCCTGCGGACATACACCCACATCCCGTTGCCGTACGGGTCGTCCTCCGCGCCGAACTCCTCGTTCACGAAGGTGTATCCGCCCTTTTCAAGCACACGTGCGGATGCGCCGTTCCCATGGACGACGCGGCCGTAGCTGACGGATGCGTTGAAGTGTTCGAACGCGAATTCCGTCATGCCCATGAGGGCTTCCGTCGCAAGGCCTCTGCCGCTGTAGCGGTCGCAGATCTGGTATCCGATCTCCACCGCCTCCGGCTCGCCTTCCACCTCGCTCACACCCGTGTCGCCGATCAGTTCGCCGGTCTCCTTGAGCTGTATCGCGAGGACAAAAGGCAGGTGGTCTCCTTCCACGCAGTCGCGGAAGAACCCGATCGCGCCCTGCGCCTCGTTCAGATCCGCATAGTTTTCATTTGGGAACCACTGCTTCACCTTGTCCTCCGCGTGGTTCGCATATAATTGTTCCGCATCCTCCGGCTCCAGTTCCCGGACCAGAAGATGCTCTGTCTCGAAAAATACTTTCATTTTCAGCCTCCTGTTTTTCACTTCATTTTCCGCATGATCAGTGCGGCGCAAATTCCCCCGTATACGGTGACGGTTTTTCGTCATAATACATTCTATCATAGCGGCAGCGGAAAAGTCATTCTCATTTTTCAGTCAAAAAACAAATGAGAGAGATGCGGTGCACCTCTCCCATCCTGATCAGCTTTTCATTTGGCTCAGTATCCGGTAAATGCTCTTCTCGGAGAGGAAGAACCGCTCGGAAAGCTCCGTGACGCTGCTCCCCTCAAGGAACCACCGGTAAATCTCCCGGTTTCTGTCCCTGATCTCCAGTCTGTACGGATTCAACCGCGGGTCTTTTCGCTTCACCTGCGGAATATACAGGCTCGTTCCGTTCACATACCGCTGAATCTCGCGTATCAAAGCATCCGGCAACACAAAGCCGGCATTCGTATAACCCATGATATTTCTGCTCCTTTCTGTTATCAACTACGTCTGACAAAGAGCAGAAATACTAGACTGTTATGCTGTTGTTTCCTTTCGAAACCGTCGCCCTCTTAAAGGCGAACACCTCTTTTCAAGATCATTTTTTTATCCTCCTTTCGAGTGATCACATACAATATATCACCGCGGGTATGCGCAGTCAATGGTTTTCGCATCTCTCCTGTCAGACTGCGCTGACCGGATTAAATCACCTCTTCTACTGCTCCATCGCAGTTATTTCCGCTTCGATCTCCTGCCAGTTTTTCACCCGGACAATCCCCAATGCTTTCTCATCGAAATCCCTGTTGTAAGGAGCGTCAAAGAGAATTTTCCGATACGATCCGCCGATCAGATTGTGGATCCCGTCGTCAATCAGAACATCCCCGTCGATCATTTTTTTGTTGGAGGCGATGATGACATTTTTCCATGAAAGGAACGGGTAATACCTTAAGATCACCTTGTCCATCTTGTATCGGATCACCTCATACGGCGTGTTCGTGACAACATAGATCTCATGCCCCGCATCCATCAGCCGCTTCACGCATTCAGGCGCTCCCGGGATCGGTTTCAGACGGTCATACAGCGCCTCCTCCTGCTCCGCGCCGTATACCTGTTCGCGGGTCAGTCCCGGGAAGGCCGCGGTCATGTCCCACTCCTTCAGGTCTTCGTATTCCACACTGTACCCATATTTTTCGTCCAGATAGAGCACCCACTCCTGTGACAGATCCTCAAGCACTCCGTCTGCATCAATAAGAATTCTCATTTCACTGTTCCTCTCTGCCGACACTCTCAGAACATCTCATCGGCCATCCTTCTGTATTCGGAAAATGCTCCCGCTCACTCGAAAAACACCCTGCGGCACAGCTCCTCCGCGCTCTTCTTGTATATGATATAGCTGTTGATCACCGGCGTGCGGAAATCCAGAAGGGGGATTTCCCGCAGCTCCCCGCGGGCGATGTACGGCTCCGCCATGTCCTTCGGCAGGAACGTGTATGTATCCTGGTGCAGAAGGGACGGGACGATCTTCATACAGTCATCGATCTCCAGCTCAAACTGGTGGAATCGCGGGAACAGCTTGCGGATGTACTGTCCGACCTCCTGCAGTGCAAAATTGCACATCAGATAGTTCACGCCCGTGAGCTGCTGCTCCGTGATGCCGTCCCGGTACGTCACGTTGGCTGCGTCCGTCACGAGGACGAGGGCGTCCTGCTTGTACAGCTCCGAGTGATACTTCGACTTGTTGAGCGGCAGGTACGTGAAGACAACGTCGAGCATGTCGACCTGCAGCTGCTCCAGCAAGTGGCTCGTGACACCGATGGAGATGCGCAGCGAGTCGCGGGGATTGTCCTTCCGGTACTGAAGGATCCGCTGCGCGAGATGGCCCTCGTAGATCGAGTCCGCGCTGCCGATGCGCAGGTAATTGTCGAAGCGCTTCGCGGCGGTGATCTCCGCCAGCGACGCCTCGGTCAGAGCGATCACATTGTCCGCGTAGATGCGGAACCGATCACCCTCGCGCGTCAGCTCCACCTTGCGGTTTGTGCGCTCGAACAGGTTCACTCCAAGCTCCCGCTCCAGCTCCGCGATGCGGTTCGTCACGGTTGACTGCGCGACGAACAGCTGCCCCGCGGCGCGGGTGTAATTTTTCGTGTTCGCGAGAACGAGAAACGTCCTCAATCCCTCCATGTCCATGGCTGTTTCCCTCCGATTTATTCATATTTCGAATAATTACTATCGGATTTATTCGCTTTACAAATAGTATAGCAGATGCATATACTGTTGGCAATTCAAATTTTACGAAACGAGGTGCGGAAAATGAGAGATATCTGCCTCAGCAACAAAACCTACAAACTTGAGCAGGACCCGTACATCTATCAGCTTCAGGATGTGGCGGAGCCCGAGCTTTTCCGGGAAATCTACCCGTACACCGAGACGCCGAAGATCCCGTTCAACTATCGACGCGTCCCGGAAAATATGCCCAAAGACATCTACCTGACCGACACGTCGTTCCGCGACGGCCAGCAGTCCCGCGCGCCGTACACCACCGACCAGATGGTGCACATCTACAAGCTGCTGCACAAGCTCGGCGGGCCTAACGGCATGATCCGCCAGACAGAATTTTTCGTGTACTCCGAGAAGGACCGCGAGGCCGTGCGCCGCTGCCTCGACCTCGGGTTTGATTTTCCGGAGATCACGACGTGGATCCGCGCGTCAAAAAAAGACTTCGAACTCGCGAAGTCGCTGGGGATCAAGGAGACCGGCATCCTCGTCAGCTGCTCGGACTACCATATCTTTCGGAAAATGGGCCTGACCCGACGCGAGGCGATGGACCGTTACATCGGCATCGTGTCCGACTGCATTGAGGCCGGACTGCGGCCGCGCTGCCATTTCGAGGATATCACGAGGGCTGATTTCTACGGCTTTGTCGTGCCCTTTGCGTACAAGCTCATGGAGCTGTCCCGCGAGAGCGGGATCCCCGTGAAGATCCGCGCCTGCGACACCATGGGCTACGGCGTTCCGTACCCCGGCGCGGCGCTTCCGAGAAGCGTTTCCGGCATCATCTACGGCCTGCAGCACCACGCGGACGTTCCCTCGGAGCAGTTGGAGTGGCACGGCCACAACGACTTCTACAAGGGCGTGGTCAACGCCGCCACCGCGTGGATGTACGGGGCAAGCGCCGTGAACTGCTCGCTTCTCGGGATCGGCGAGCGCACAGGCAACATTCCCCTCGAGGCCATGGTCTTTGAGTACGCGTCGCTGCGCGGCACCCTCAACGGCATGGACACCCGCGCGATCACCGAGATCGCCGAGTACCTGGAGAAGGAAACCGGTTACGAGATCCCTCCGATGACGCCGTTTGTGGGGCGCTGCTTCAACCTGACCCGCGCCGGGATCCACGCCGACGGCATGATGAAGGACCCGGAGATCTACAACATTTTCGACACCGAAACTATCCTCGGGCGCGCACCGAAGGTCGCGATCTCCGCAACCTCGGGCGTTGCAGGCGTCGCCTACCGCGTCAACGAATACCGCGCAACCATCGGCGAGGAGCCGCTGCCGAAGACATCTCCTGTGATCCGTCAGATCTACGACTGGGTGTGCTCCGAGTACGACAACGGACGCATCACCGTGATCACCGATGAGGAACTGATGAGCCACTACCACGCCTGCGCGGACTGAGTCCCCCTGCGGGGCGGATCTGCCGTTCAACCCTGCGGGGGCCGAATTCCATAATATAGTCAATCAAAGAATGCAACATTTTCCATTTTATCTCGCGGAAAATCATCCTAAACTCACAGTGTAACAACGAATAATGATCCGCTGTGAACTTACTGTGAGGAGAGCATTCATGAAAACACTGTGGAAGCTGACCAGGGAAGCCGCCCGCTACAAGGGACTGTATGTGATCGCAATTCTATCCACCTTCGGACTGACACTCGTCAACCTGACCGCGCCGAAGGTGTTGTCCTCCATGACCGGGATCGTGGAGAAGGGCGTCGACAAGCCTGCCCTCACCTCCATCCGGCAGCTGGCCTTCCTGCTTCTGGGGCTGTACCTGCTCCGGGTGCTGTTCCGCTTCCTGAGCAACTACCTTGCGCACCGCGCGGCGTGGTACCTCGTGGGCGACCTGCGAAGCCGCCTTTACGACAAGCTGCAGTGTCTGGACCTGAGCTTCTTCCACGACAAGCAGACCGGCGATCTGATGAGCCGCGTCGTCAACGACACGAGAGATTTTGAGCTCCTCTACGCACACATGATCCCCGACATCATCACGAACCTCGTCACATTTGTCGGTGTGCTCGTGATCCTGCTGACCATCAACTGGAAGCTGGCGCTGATCACCTGCTTCCCGATCCCGCTGATCCTGATCTCCGGCATCATTTTCGCCAAGGTTGTGCGCCCGTTCTTCCGCGCCTCGCAGAAGGTCATGGGTGAGCTGAACGCGCAGCTGCAGGACAGCCTCTCCGGTCTCCATGAGATCCAGGCCTTCGGCCAGGAGGAGTACGAAGGCACCCGCGTCCGCAACAAAAGCATGGAGCAGGTTGTCGCCATGCTGCGGGCTCTCCGCGCCAGCGCGATCTTCCATCCGTGCGTGGAGCTTCTCTCCTCCCTCGGCACGGTCCTCGTCGTCTTCTTCGGCGGACTTCTCGCCTACAAGCAGCAGCTCTCGGTGGCGGACATCGTCGCCTTCGTGCTTTATCTCGGACTGTTCTACGCCCCGGTCTCCGGCCTTGCCAACCTGCTGGAAAGCCTGCAGCAGTCCCTGGCCGGCGCCGAGCGTGTGACGCTGATCCTCGAGACTCCGTCGGCCATTCAAAACGCTCCCGACGCGAAGCCTCTGACCGATGTCAAGGGCTCCCTGTGCTTCGACGACGTGACCTTCCACTATGACAACAAAGTGCCTGTTCTCAAGCACGTTTCGTTCTCCTGCGACCCCGGCATGATGGTTGCCCTCGTGGGTCCCACCGGCGTCGGCAAGACGACGGCCACGCAGCTGATCTCGCGCTTCTACGACCCCATCGAGGGCCGGATCCTGATCGACGGTCAGGACATCAAGACCGTCACGCTCGAGAGCCTGCGCCACAACATTTCCCCCGTGCTCCAGGATACCTTCCTCTTCAACGGCACCATCGCGGAAAATATAGGCTACGCCCGTCCGGACGCAACCCTCGAGGAGATCGAGGCAGCCGCCAAGGCCGCCCACATCCACGAGGATATCCTGCACATGCCCGACCGGTACGAGACGCAGGTCGGTGAGCGCGGTCTCCGCCTCTCCGGAGGACAAAAACAGCGCGTCGCCATAGCGCGCGCTATCTTACGAAACAGTCCCATTATCGTGCTGGATGAAGCTACGGCTTCCGTGGACGTTGCCACGGAGAAGCAGATCCAGAAGGCCATCAACTCCCTTGCCGGCAGGCGCACGATCATCGCGATCGCCCATCGCCTGTCCACCATCATGAACGCCGACCTGATCCTCGTCATCCACGACGGAGAGATCGCCGAGCGCGGCACCCACGCCGAGCTGATGGAGAAGAAGGGAATTTACTATAACATGCAGAAAGCTCAGTTGACGGAGTGAGTCACACCGCACTATAGCCCGGCTGACGGAGCAGGCCTTTCCATTCGGAAGGCCGCCGTCGGATCGGGCTTATTTCTTCCCCGTCAGGTAATACACCGCGAGCGCCGTCCTGTGGGACAGCCCCTCTTTGGCGAGAATGCCGGTGATATAGTTCTTCACCGTGCCCTCGGAGATAAAGAGCTTCCCCGCGATCTCCTTGTTGGAGAGACCCTCGGCCACGGCCCTGATGATCTCCATCTCACGCGGCGAATAATCCGAGGCATCGAAGCCTGCCGCCGCGCCGCTTGCGGGGGCATTTTCCGAGGAGCCTGCACTCCCCGCCAGGGAATTGAGCACGTTCTCGTCCATGACGCCGGTCCCGTAGTAGACCGACTTGATCATCTGCTTTAAGTGCTCGGGCGTGTGGTTCTTGATCAGGTACCCCTTCGCGCCGTTGCGAAGCGCCTGCCGCACGAGCTCGTCATCGTCAAATGTGGTCAGGATCAGCACCTTTCCGAGGTTTCGTTCCACAATGATCTTCGTCGCCTCAATACCGTCCATCTCAGGCATCTGAATATCCATGAGGAAAATGTCAGGTGCCTCTTTTTGTGCGAGCTCGATGGCCTCTTTGCCCGTGGCCGCCGTGCCGAGCACCTCAAAGTCATCATCCACATCGAGGATGATTTTCATCCCGTCCCTCACAAAATCGCTGTCGTCAGCGATGATGATCTTTATCCTGTCCATAATCCTGTCCTCATTCAATCTGATCTGTTAGTTTCCGCCACAACGCGCATGTCCCTGCGGCCGTCCATTACCGCTGGTATCACATCGGCAGTATCATCGTCACCGTAAAGCCCGGGTCCGTCTCGAAGGAGAGCGTCCCGCCCGCGGCGCGCACGCGCTGCCGCATGCCCGAGATGCCCATGCCGTCCTTGATCTCCTTGCAGCCGATGCCGTCGTCGCGGATGCTGCACCGGACCATCTTGTTCATCACCACAAGACGGATGTCGATATGCCCGCAGCGGGCGTATTTCATGGCGTTGGACACAGCCTCGAAGGCATTGTCGAGAATGACCTCCCAGAGATTGTCGCCGATCTGCGAGATGTCGCCCTCGCTCTCAAACTCCGTCTCCACACCCTTGCTGTTGCAGTCCTCGCAGAGCTTGTACAGCTGCAGCAGGGCGCGTTCTTTCTTCTCCGGCCGCTCCTTTCGGAGGATGCTGCGGATCTCGTCCATCCCGGTCCGGAGCTGGTCGATCACGGCCTGCGTCATCGCACGGGACTTCTCCGTATCCTTCTCCATGAGGACCTTGACACCCTCGAGCTGGTAGATCGAGCCGTTGATGTTGTGCCCGAGCTTGTCGTGGAGCGTCTGGGAGAGGGATGCCCTCTCCTCGAGGATCTGATTTTCCGCAATCAGCATGTTCCTGCGGATCTCCTCA
>CADBLW010000116.1 GCA_902795625.1 uncultured Lachnospiraceae bacterium
AGACGGAACCTGCAGCTGCAGCGGTCGCGGAGACACCGGTCGATGAAGCGTCGGATGACGACGATGATGACGATGACGACGAGCTGACCGGCGATGAGCTTGAGGAGTACCGCCGCACGTATGTGTTGCCGGAGACGCTCGAGGGAAAGATTGACCGAGTTATCTTCGACGATGACGATGATGACGAAGACGAGGACGACGGAGAGACCGCTGAGGCGGTTGAAGCAGCCGTTGCCGAGACGATAGAGGAAACCGCGGACGAAGTCACGGAGACCGCAGAGGAAGCAGTTGAAGTGACTGCGGAAGCTGCAGAGGATACGGCAGCTGCTGCGGAAGAAACCGTGGATGAGATTGCGGATGCCGCTGAAGAAGCTGTTGAGACGGCAGCGGAAGCTGCAGAGGATACGGCAGCTGTTGCGGAAGAAACCGTGGACGAGATTGCGGATGCTGCAGAGGAAACCGTAGAGACGGCAGCGGAAGCTGCTGAGGATACGGAAGCTGCGGTTGAAGAAACCGTGGATGAGATCGCGGATGCCGCTGAGGAAACCGCCGAGGCAGTCGAAGGACTTGCCGACGAGGCGGATACGGCCACGGATGAGGCAGAAGCCGATGAGGAAGAAAGCCTCCCCACGGAAGAGCCTGACTCTGACGATGAAGCGGACGAATTTTCCGAAGACGACGAGTGGTTCGGAGATGAGGATGCCGAGGACGACCTCGAGTATGAGGACGAAGCGGAAGAGGACGGCGAGGACAGCGAAGAGGAAGAAGACGAACACTGGGACGGTGCCGACGACATTTTCGGAGACGAGGATGATTCGGAGGATGAGGACGAGGTATACGACGAGGAGAATTTTCCGGAGGAAGAGACCGGGGACTCCACAGACGGGGATGATGTAGTGATCGCGGAGAGCGATTTTGCGGATGCGGAGCTTGAGGCGGTAGCCGAGCGGCTCGGCAATGAGGTTTGCAGCGCGACGGAGGAGGCGAAAGGGCAGCCTGCGGACGCGGAGGAAGACGATGCGGCGAAAATGATGGCCGACACGCAGGTGGTGCCGTTCGTGCGGGAGAAGCAGGACATTCCCGACGAGGACATGGAGAAGATGCTTTTCAACCTGCTCAAGGACATCGGCGGCAAGGACACAAAGTAACCGCGAACAGCGGACACGCAAGAGGATATCATTAACAGTTTGGAGGACAGTCGGGTAGCCTGACGGAACAGTATGAATCGGTATATCATTAACGGAGGCAAGCCGTTGCACGGTGAAGTGGTCATCGGCGGCGCGAAGAACGCGGCGCTCGGTATCATCGCCGGAGCAATCCTGACGGACGAGCCGGTCACAATTGAGAATTTGCCGAATGTCAGCGACATCAATGTGCTGCTGGATGCTATCAAGGGCATCGGCGCCACGGTGGAGCGCATCGACGCGCACAAGGCGGTGATCTGCGGCAAAACGATCAATTCCGTGGTCGTCAATTCGGAAGTCATACAGAAGATACGCGCATCCTATTACCTGCTCGGCGCTCTCGTCGGCAAGAAGGGAAAAGCGCAGGTTGCGATGCCGGGCGGATGTGAGATCGGTGCGAGACCGATCGACCAGCATCTTAAGGGCTTGCGCGCTCTCGGCGTAAAATGCGACGAGAACGACGAGGAAAATTGCATCTATGCCAATGTAACCAACCTGCATGGAAGCGGCATTTTCCTTGATGTGGCAAGTGTCGGCGCGACCATCAACATCATGCTCGCGGCAGTTCTTGCCAAGGGCACGACGACGATCGAGAACGCTGCGAAGGAGCCTCACATCGTAGATGTGGCCAACTTCCTGAACAGTATGGGCGCGCGCATCAAGGGCGCCGGTACCGACGTCATCCGTATCGTCGGTGTGGAGTCGCTGAAGGGCACGGAATATACGGTTATCCCCGACCAGATCGAGGCGGGCACGTTCATGTGCGCGGTCGCGGCTGCGAAGGGCGATGTAACCTTGAAAAATGTCATCCCGAGACACCTGGAGGCCATCTCTTCCAAGCTTGAGGAGATTGGTGTGACGGTGATCGAGTCCGAGGACGGCACCGAGGTGCGGGTCGTTTCGGACGAGAACGCGAGACTCGGAGCCTCGACGGTCCGTACCCGCGTGTATCCCGGTTTTCCGACGGATATGCAGCCCCAGATCACGGTTGTCCTGATGCTCGGCGACGGCGACAGCACGGTTTACGAGACGATCTTCGAGAACCGGTTCCGCTATGTGGACGAGCTCGTGAAAATGGGTGCCGAGATCAAGGTTAAGAACAATGAAACAGCGAAGATCCACGGAGTGCAGGCGGTTCACGGAGCACACATCGATGTTCCGGACCTTCGCGCAGGCGCGGCACTGACCATCGCGGCGCTGGCTGCGGACGGACAGACCGTGATGGACTGGATCGACTATATTGAGCGCGGCTATGAGGATTTTGACGGCAAGCTGCGCGGTATCGGTGCGGACATCGTAAAAGAGGCCGTGAACGATATTAAAGAAGCATAAACATCGGCAATTCCGGTGGAGGAGATGAACTATGGAGAAGAGGCTGTTTACTTCGGAGTCAGTGACCGAAGGGCATCCCGATAAGATCTGCGACCAGATTTCGGACGCGGTGCTTGACGCGATGCTCGCGCAGGATCCGATGAGCCGTGTCGCCTGCGAGACGGCGATCACGACCGGACTGGTGCTTGTGATGGGCGAGGTTACGACCGAGGCCTATGTGGACATTCAGAAGACCGTGCGTGACACGATCCGCGAGATCGGATACACGCGTGCCAAATACGGATTTGACGCCGACACCTGCGGCGTCATTGTCGCGCTCGATGAGCAGTCGGCGGACATTGCCATGGGCGTCAACAAGGCGCTGGAGGCAAAGCAGGCGGGCTCCACGGATGCGGGCAGCCGCATGGAGGACACCAACGTAGGCGCCGGCGACCAGGGTATGATGTTCGGCTACGCGACGAACGAAACCCCCGAGCTGATGCCTTACCCGATCAGCCTCGCGCACAAGCTCACGAGAAAGCTTTCCGAGGTACGCAAGGACGGAACCCTTCCGTATCTTCGTCCGGATGGAAAGTCGCAGGTTACGGTGGAGTACGACGAGAACGGCAAGCCCGTGCATCTGCACGCGGTGGTGCTCTCGACGCAGCATGATCCGGACGTGACCCAGGAGAAGCTTCACGAAGACATTCGCAAGTTCGTCCTCGACCCGGTTCTTCCGGCGGACATGGTGGACGACGAGACGATCTTCTATATCAACCCGACGGGACGATTTGTCATCGGCGGACCCAACGGTGACTCCGGTCTTACCGGCCGCAAGATCATCGTGGATACCTACGGCGGATATGCGCGCCACGGCGGCGGGGCATTTTCCGGAAAGGACTGCACGAAGGTGGACCGTTCCGCCAGCTACGCGGCTCGCTATGTTGCGAAAAATGTCGTAGCCGCAGGACTCGCGGACCGCTGTGAGGTTCAGCTCTCCTACGCCATCGGCGTTGCGGAGCCCACCTCGGTGATGCTGGATACCTTCGGCACCGGCAAGATTTCCGATGTTGAGCTCACGAAGATCGTCCGCAAGGTCTTCGACCTTCGCCCGGGCGGCATCATCAAGATGCTCGACCTGCGCCGGCCGATTTACAAGCAGACTGCGGCGTACGGTCATTTCGGGCGCACCGATGTCGACCTTCCGTGGGAGCGGACGGACCGCATCGAGGAGTTGCGGAAGTACCTGTAAAAGAGGAAGCGCAGAGCCGAAGGGTTCTGCGCTTTTTTGGAGGATAGAATGGCTAAGGTTCTGGTAGGATTGTCCGGCGGCGTGGACAGTGCGGTGGCGGCCCTGCTTCTCAAGGAGCAGGGGCACGAGGTCATCGGCATCACGCTGCGCACATGGGAGTCGGAGAGCGGCGAGATGAGCCGCTGCTGCGAGATTGATGACGCGCGGGATACGTCGGCGATCCTCGGGATCCCGTTTCATGTCGTCAACTGCGTGTCCTCATTTTGCGAAAATGTGACCGCGCCCTTCGTCGCGGAGTACCTGCGCGGACGGACGCCGAACCCGTGCGTGGGCTGCAACCGCACCGTAAAATGGGCGAAAATGCTCGAATACGCGAACATCCTTCAGGCAGACGCCGTGGCGACGGGGCACTACGCCAACGTCGTGCAGCTGCAAAGCGGCCGATACACTGTGCGCACGGCGGACCACGCGGAGAAGGACCAGACCTATATGCTCTACCGCCTTACCCAGGACCAGCTGGCGCGGACGATGATGCCGCTGGGCGCCTACTCCAAGGAGACAGTGCGCGAGCTGGCGCGGCAGGCAGGGATTGTTGTTGCGGACAAGCCCGACTCCCAGGAGATCTGCTTCGTCCCGGAGGGCCGTTACGCGGAGTATGTCCGCGACCACGCGCCGGAGGGCAGCGAGATCCCCGGCGAGGGCAATTTCGTCGATACGGAGGGCCGCGTCCTCGGCCGCCACAAGGGCATCATCAACTATACGGTCGGGCAGCGCAAGGGCCTGGGCATCGCACTCGGGTTTCCCGCGTACGTCACGGAGATCCGTCTCTCGGAAAATGAGGTGGTCCTCGGCGACGAGAGCGCCGTGTACCGCGACAGCATCCTCTGCGAGGATGTGAATTTCATGGGAATAGCGGACATCGCGGAGGGCGAGAGCCTTCGCTGCTTCGTGAAGGTGCGGTACCACCATGCCGCCCAGGCGGCGGTGATCACGCGGACGGACGAGGATCTGTTCCGGATCACCTTCGACGAGCCGGTCCGCGCGGCAGCACCCGGCCAGTCGGCTGTGTGGTACGATGAGAACGGCTGTGTGCTGGGCGGCGGGATCATAGCGAAGGCGTGAGGGCGAAACCGTGATCGCTGAAGGCGAAGAACCAAAGAAAGAAAATCAGGGGACTGTTTCACATGTTTGTGATGACAGTCCTTTTTTCATGGACGAGGAATACCTCGTCCATAAAAAAGCCTCCGGCGGGATCGCAGGCGCGTGCAGCGGAAGGTGCTGCGCACCGCACGCGCCGCGGCAAGAACGCCTATAGCGTTCTTGATTATAAAATGCTAAAATAGAAGAAATAAAGAATCAACTATAGAAGAAATATTTTTCGAAAAATGTAATCTTCCGGTTTCATTTTCCGTCTGTATGGATGAAGCTTCAAAAAATTAAGGAGAAATGCTTTCATGGAAGACGTCGGAATTCTTGAGTTGTATCGGAACC
>CADBLW010000117.1 GCA_902795625.1 uncultured Lachnospiraceae bacterium
ACCTTGTCAGAGATGCTGAAGGTTGGGTAAACGGAGATGGAGTCGCCGGAATGAATGCCGGTCCGCTCCACAAGTTCCATGATGCCGGGCACGAACACATCCGTGCCGTCACACACGGCATCCACCTCGACCTCCTTGCCGCGGATGTAGCGGTCCACAAGAACCGGCTTGTCCTCGTCGATCTGCACTGCCGTGCGCATGTACTCCCACAGCGACTCTTCCTTCGCGACGATCTGCATCGCGCGGCCGCCGAGCACAAAGCTCGGGCGCACCAGTACAGGATAGCCGATCTCCTTCGCCGCCTCGATTCCCTCCTCGATGCTCGTGACCGCGCGGCCCGTGGGCTGCGGAATGTTGAGTTCAAGCAGCAGGTGCTCGAAGGAGTCTCTGTTCTCCGCCTTGTCGATGGCGTCACAGTCGGTGCCGAGGATCTTCACGCCGCGCTTTGCCAGGGGCTCCGCCAGGTTGACGGCAGTCTGGCCGCCGAGGGTCACGATGACACCCTCGGGGTTCTCGAGGCGGATGATGTTCATCACGTCCTCGACGCACAGCGGCTCAAAATACAGTTTATCGGAGCAGGTGTAATCCGTGGAAACCGTCTCCGGGTTGTTGTTGATAACGATGGCTTCGTATCCGGCCTTCTGGATCGTCTGCACCGCGTGCACGGTGGAATAGTCGAACTCCACGCCCTGCCCGATACGGATGGGACCGGAGCCGAGCACGATGACTTTCTTCTTCTCCGAGACGCGGGACTCATTTTCCTCTTCATAGGTCGAGTAGAAATACGGGATGTAGCTCTCGAACTCCGAAGCGCAGGTGTCGATCATCTTGTAGACCGGCATGATCCCGTTCTCTTCTCTCATTCGGAAAATGTCGACCTCGTTCATGTTCCAGAGCCCTGCGATCTCGCGGTCGGACATGCCGATGCGCTTAGCGCGGTACAACATATCGATGTCGCCGGGTGCCTTGCGGACAGCTTCCTCGGTCTCGATGATGTTGCGGATTTTCCGAAGGAAGAACAGATCGATCGCGGTTGCGTGGGCGATGGTCTCATTGTCGCAGCCGAGGCGCATCAGCTCCGCGATGGCGTACAGACGGTCGTCGGTACCGATGCGGATGTACGAGAGCAGCTCCTCCTTCGACTGCCCCTCAAACTTCGCGAGCCGCAGCTGCGTCGCGCCGTTCTCGAGGGAACGGATGCCCTTTAACAGGCTCTCCTCGAAGGTGCGTCCGATGCTCATGGTCTCGCCGGTCGCCTTCATCTGCGTGGAGAGCGAGTTGTTCGCGTCGGCAAATTTGTCGAATGGGAAGCGCGGAAGCTTCGTAACCACGTAGTCGAGCGCGGGCTCGAAGGACGCGGGCGTGTTCGCGATCTGAATCTCATCGAGGGTCATGCCCACACCGATCTTCGCGGAAACCCGCGCGATGGGGTAGCCGCTGGCCTTCGACGCAAGCGCCGAGGAGCGGGACACTCTGGGGTTGACCTCGATCAGATAATACTGGAACGACTTCGGATCAAGCGCGAACTGCACGTTGCAGCCGCCCTCGATCTGCAGCGCACGGATGATCTTGAGCGCGCTGTCGCGAAGCATATGATACTCTTTGTTGGTCAGCGTCTGCGAAGGGCAGACGACGACGGAATCGCCCGTGTGGATACCCACCGGGTCGAGATTTTCCATGTTGCAGATGGTGATGGCAGTGTCGTTTTTGTCGCGCATCACCTCGTACTCGATCTCCTTGAAACCACGGACACTGCGCTCCACCAGAACCTGTGATACCGGGGACAGTTCAAGCGCGTGACGGAGCATCGGAAGGAAGTCCTCCTCCCTCTCGACAAAACCGCCGCCCGTGCCGCCGAGTGTGAACGCGGGACGAAGCACAAGCGGGAGCCCGATCCGCGACAAAGCCGCAAGACCTTCCTTCTCCGTGCTCACCGTCTCCGAGGGAAGCACCGGCTCATCAAGGCTTTCACACAGCTCCTTGAAGAGTTCTCTGTCCTCCGCCTGCTCGATACTGCGGCTTCTCGTGCCGAGAAGCTCCACGCGGCACTCCTTCAGGATGCCCTTGCGCTCCAGCTGGATCGCGAGGTTAAGGCCGGTCTGTCCGCCGATTCCGGGCAGGATCGCGTCCGGGCGCTCATAGCGGATGATCTTCGCGAGATATTCCAGAGTCAGGGGCTCCATGTAGACTTTGTCGGCGATCCGCGTGTCCGTCATGATCGTCGCGGGGTTCGAGTTGCAGAGGACAACCTCGTAGCCCTCCTCACGAAGCGCGAGGCAGGCCTGCGTACCCGCGTAGTCAAACTCCGCTGCCTGGCCGATGACGATCGGGCCGGAGCCGATGACCAGTACTTTTTTGATGTCAGTACGTTTCGGCATGACTCACACCCCCTTCCCGCTCATCGTGTTGCCGGCAGCATTTTCCGCCGACATACCTTCGGCGGCTTTCTCGTCCGGGTTATTGATCTTCTTTTCAAACCGTTCGCTCAGGTCAAGCTCACCGGTTTTCATCAGCTTTACAAAGCGGTCAAACAGGTAGCCGCTGTCCTGCGGTCCCGGCGCGCTCTCCGGGTGGTACTGCACGCTGAACGCGCGCATCTCCGGGCAGGCAACGCCCTCGATGGTGTTGTCAAGAATGTTGATATGTGTCGCCATGAGCGGCGTATTCTCAAGACTCTGCGCATCCACCGCGTAGGAGTGGTTCTGCGACGTGATCTCGATCCTTCCGGTGGAGAGCTCCTTCACCGGATGGTTTCCGCCGCGGTGGCCGAATTTCAGTTTGTATGTCTCCGCACCGAACGCGAGAGACAGGATCTGGTGTCCCAGGCAAATGCCGAAGATCGGTTTCTTCCCGATCAGCTTGCGGACCGTCTCAATGGTCTCCGGAACATCCTTCGGATCTCCGGGGCCGTTGGAGATAAACACTCCGTCCGGGCGCATCGCGAGGATCACCTCGGCGGGCGTGTTCCACGGAACCACCGTGACTTTGCAGTCCCTTCTGTTCAGGGAACGGACAATATTCTGCTTCATGCCGCAGTCGATCGCGACGACGTCAACCGGTTCGATCGCGTATGCCAGCGGATGCTTGGCCTTCGACACCCAGGTCTCCTCACAGCTCACCCGCGACACCGCATCCGTGGGCACCACATACGAGCGCAGCTTCTCAAGGCACTCCTCCTTCGGCGTGTCCGCGTCGGTAATGATCGCAAGACGGCTTCCGTAGTCACGGACGGAACGCGCGATCTTACGCGTGTCCACGCCGCTCAGGCCGACGATGCCGTACTCCTTCATCACGTCCCCCAGCGTCCGTTTGCTTCGGAAGTTCGAGGGATCATCATTGTACTCGCGCACCACCAGCGCACCGATGGTCGGGCGCAGCGACTCGTAATCGTCCTCCGCCATGCCGTAGTTGCCGATCAACGGGTATGTCATGACCACCGCCTGGTCCGTGTACGAAGGATCCGAAAGGATCTCCTGGTACCCTACCATGGAGGTGTTGAACACCAGTTCCAAAATCTTCTCGCCGTCCGCTCCGAACGGATCGCCGATGTACTGCTGACCGTCCTCAAGGACGATTTTCCGTTTTGCAGAATTCATATTCCGCTTCCTTCCGCACCTGCTGTGCTTTTCGTTCTGTCGTGTGACGCGCCTGCCTGCCCCCGCCTCACGCGGGCGCGTATGCGCGGGCGCATTACTTACACCTCACCATACAATATACTTACTTC